>JADZCW010000220.1 GCA_020851395.1 Phycisphaeraceae bacterium | reverse complement strand
GACATCAACCCCTTCGTCGCCATGCTCCCGGGCAACGCCACGAGCACCTCGCACAACAACGCTCAACTGCAGGCCCAGGTCACAGGCGTCACGCCCGTCGGCCTGACCCTTGAATCATCCTCCGTGTCCCGGCTATTCCCGTTGCAGGTCGCCGCGGCTCGATCCCAAAGCCTTGGATCAGGCATGATTGCCCCGCGACCTTTTATCCCACCATTGGTCGTCGCCAGGGACCTGCTGTCTGGCAGACGGCCTGCATGGTGGGATTGGATGCTGTAGCCATCCCCCCGCACGTTCTGCATATTCGGATCAAGGCGCTGAGCCGATCAGTGCGGAGCGTCGTGCTCGCGTTCGACAATGGTGCCCAGGCAACCCTGACCCAACCGTTCTGCTCATGAGAAGTTAGGCAAGCGGTGAGGGTCGCGAGGATGGATATCGATCAGGAACTTTGCCTCACCCTCAAAAAAACATTGACCTGGCGCTAATTTTGCGTTAGCTTATCTTTGTTTGCTTGCTGTATTTAGGGTGCTGACCAAGTTCATCGCACGATCGGCCTGGGAGGGGACCGCCGTGCGCCAAGGTCGTGATCCATCCAGCGGCAACACCCCCGGCAGGATTGCGGCATGAAGGGTTATCCTCCAGCCCAGCGGTCGACGGATCACGCCCCACGCGCGTCGTTCCTCGAGGTGATCGAGCCGCGCCTGCTGCTCAGCGGCACGGCCTACGTGGTAGACTCCCTCCTGGACGTCGTGGCCGGCGACGGCCACCTGACCCTGCGCGAGGCCATCCAGGCCGCCAACACCGACGCCGCCGTCTTCGAGGCCCCGGCCGGCAGCGCCGCCGATACCGACGCCATCACCTTCGCCGCCTCCCTCTTCAACTCCGGCCCCGCCATCCTCACGCTCCTGGGCTCGTCACTGCAGATCACCAGCGACCTGTCGATCACCGGCCCCGGCGCCGGCCTGCTGACGATCAGCGGCGGGAATCTCCTTCGGGTCCTGCAGATCACCGGCAACACGGCCGACGCCGCCCTGACCGGCCTGAAGATCGCCAACGGCAGCACCGCCGGTGACGGCGGCGGCGCGAGCATCACCAACGACGCCACCGCCGTGTTCACCGACTGCACCATCACCGCCAACACCGCCGCCAGCGACGGCGGCGGCCTGTTCGTGCTCAACGGCGCCGCGGTGACGTTGGTCGGCTCCACGATCAGCCTCAACCGCACCCTGCTCGACCACGGCGGCGGCATCGCCGTCCGCAACGCCACCGCCGTCCTGGACGACTGCGTCCTGGACTCGAACTACACCCACATGGACTGGGGTTACGGCGGCGGCGTCTACCTCGACGCCGACGGCTCCATGACCCTGACCGGCTGCGACCTGACTTCCAACCGCGCCGCGGCCGGAGGGGCCTTGGCGGTGGCCGGCGCCGGCTCCAGCCTGTCTCTGGCCGGCTGCACCCTGAACGACAACCAGGCCGACGACACCAGTGGCAACGGCCAGGGCGGCGCCCTCTGGGTACGGGAAGCCACCGATATCACGCTTGACCTCTGTCAGATCACCGGCAACACCGCCAACGGCCAGGGCGGCGGCATCGCTCTGACTCAGCAGGCCGGCGTTGAGCTGACCGGTTGCACGTTCAGCGGCAACACCGCCGTGACCTACGGCGGCGGCCTCTACGCCGACCACGGCTCGGTGACTATGGCCGACAGCTTCGTCCTGCTCAACGCCGTCTCGGCCACCGCCGGTCAGGGCGGCGGGTTATACGTCTACGCGTCCGACCTCGCCCTGATCGACTGCGATTTCACCGATAACTCCGCCCTCAGCCCGGGCGCCGCCGGCGGCGGACTGAGCATCGACAGCGGCACCGCCGTGCTGACCGGCTGCCTGATCGACGCCAACACCGCCGATAGCGCCGGCGGCGGGATTCATGCCCTGGCCAGCGAATTGACCCTGGCCGGCAGCACCATCAGCAACAACGCCCTCAGCGGCCTGACCGGCTACGGGGGCGGGCTCTACGTCAGCTCCGGCGTCCTGGCCCTCTCCGACAGCACCATCGCCGCCAACCAGGTCGACGCCAGCATCCTCGGCCAGGGCGGCGGCCTGTTCGTGCAGGGCGTCCAGACCACGCTGACCAACGTCCAGATCCTCTCGAACGTGGCGTCCGACGACGGCGCCGGCATCTTCCTAGCCAACTACCGTCCCGCACGCCTGACCGGATGCACGATCAACCTCAACCAGGCCGGCGGCAGTGGCGGCGGGATTTACATGTCCAACGCCGACGCCGTCATCACACGCTGCGATCTGAGCATGAACCATGCCGAGGGCAACGGCGCCGGCCTCTACGTCGCCAGCGGCGGCCTGGCGATGCTGATCAACACACAGGTCAGCGTCAACACCGCGCTGGGCAACGGCGGCGGGGTCTACGTCGACTATGGCTTCCTCACCCTGACCAACGCCACGATCGCTTTCAACGTCGCCACCCTCGGCGGCGGCCTCTACGTCGACGGCGACGGCCTGACCATGGACAACACGATCGTGTCCCTCAACTTCGCCTTCGGCTCGACGAACATCTACGGCACCTACCCCAGTCAGTACAACATCGTCGGCGACGATCCCCTGTTCGTCCGCGCCCCCTCGGCCGGTGCCGATGCCGTCTGGGGCACCCCTGACGACGACCCCGGCGACCTGCGCCTGGCGCCCGGAAGCATCGCCATCAATGCCGGCAGCAACTCACTGGCCGTCGACGATCAGGGCGTCCCGCTGGCCGACGACTTCGAGGGGAAACCCCGTGTCATCGGCGAGCACGTCGAGATCGGCGCCTACGAGTACAACGGCTCACCCGGCGACTTCAACCTCGACGGCCACGTCAACGTCCAGGACATCAACGCCTTCATCCAGGCCCTGGCCAGCCCCCAGAACTACCTCCTCCTGCACCCCGGCGCGAGCCTGGCTAAGCTCGACCTGACCGGCGACGGCAACGTCACCGTTCAGGACATCAACCCCTTCGTCACCCTCCTCGCAACCTCCTCCGCACTGGCCGGCCAGGCCCTGAGCCTCTCCGTCGCCGCCCCCTCAGCGCCCATCCCCGCGACCGAGCCCGATCCGTCCGCTCCCGCACCCACCTCGCCGATGAAACCGCCCCCGCTCCCGGACCAGGATTCTCCCGTTACCGCCCGCCCCGCGCGATCGAACCCCCGCCACGACGCCTCGATCACGTCCCCGCCCACCGTCGTCGCCAGAGACCTCCTCGCCGCCCGACGGCGGGTGATCTGGGACTTTGACGACTTTGTCCTAGACCTCGCCGCCCTGAAGATCTGACCCCGCCCCCGCCGCGCCGCTGGCGACCGAGACCGCAGCGGGGTATGGTCGCCGGCTCGTCCCCGGCAGCGCGTCCCCAGGCCATTGACCCGCCGACGGCACCCCCGATGACTCTCCGCGCCCTGCACCCAGACCAGTTCACCGCCGCGGCCACGCTCTTCGCCGGTTATGCGTTCGACCGTCCCGTCATCGAATCCGTCCTCGAACGCCGTCAGGCCGGCGCCGTCCTCCTCGACGGCGACGGCCCCGGCGCGATCCTCCTCCACCAGACCGGTGACGCCTACGTCGTCGGCCCCGCCGCCGACGCCCACGCCCGGCGGCTGCTCCGCGACGGCCCCCGAGAGCTCGGCCTCGTCCCGCACGCACTGAACTGGGTCTGCTGCGAGCCCCTCTGGGCCGACCAGGTCCGACGGATCTGGGGCCCCCTGGCCACGGAGGCGCCCCGGCTCTGGTTCCACCACGTCGACCCCCACGGCACGCGCGCCTCCGAGGCGATGCGGAACCTGCCCCAGGATTTTGAACTGCGCCCGATGGACGTGAGCCTCGCCCGACAGTGCCGCGGCAAGGTCTACGACGAGATCGAAGCAGGCTGGGGCTCGATCGAACGATTCGTGGCCGACGGCCTGGGCCTGGCGGTGGTCGAGCGAGGCCCGCACCCCGGGCTCGCGGCCGTCTGCGCCAGCTACGCCATCGGCGGCGGCGCGGCCGAGATCACCATCACCACCCTCGAGCCCTTCCGCGGCCGGGGACTGGCCCGTGCCGCCGGCGGCGCGTTCATCCTCGAGTGCCTCCGACGCGGCCTGCGGCCCGCCTGGACTTGCCGCCGGGACAACGCCCCCTCGATCCGCCTGGCCAAACGCCTGGGCTTCGAACCCGCCGGCGACTACGTGCAGTTCTACATTCAGCCCTGATCGTCACACCGGCGGCGTCCCCACCGGTTCCCCCGCCAACGTATGAGCCGCATCGCAAATCATCCGCAGACGAAAGCCCACTCGCTCCTGCGGGTGGGAATTCGCAGCCGTCATGCTCGGATTTCGCTCTGGTCGCCTGCGATTTTTTTGCATTGCGTATGAGCCGCCAGGTGTCTGCGCACGACCTCCTGCAACTGACGCCTGGAGATCGGCTTGGTCGCATAGTCGTCGCACCCCGCCCGCAGGCACGCCTGCCGATCCCCCTCGAGCGCGTGAGCCGTCAGCGCCACGATCGGCCCCTTGTGCCCGCCGCCGCGAAGCGCCGCCGTCGCCGCATATCCGTCCACCCGCGGCATGTTCATGTCCATCAGGATCAGGTCATAGGGCGTCCCCCGCCGCGCCTGCTCGCCCGCCGCGTCGATCGCCTCCTGACCGTCCCACGCCCCCGTCACCCGCAATCCCATCCCCTTGAGCCAGTGCGTCAGCAGCCGATGGTTGTCCGGGCTGTCCTCAGCCAGCAACACGCGACGGCCTGAAACCTCCGTCTTCACCTCGAGGATCGTCTTGTCCTTGCCCGATGATGTCTCGGTGCCCCTGGGCTCCTCGCTGGCATCACCGGCCTTGCCCGTCTCGGCCCCCAGCGGGAACTGTGGCGCCCGCAGCGTGAAACAGCTCCCTCGCCCCACCTCCGACTCCACCGAGATGTCCCCACCCAGCAGCTCCGCCAGCCGACGCGAGATCGTCAGCCCCAGCCCCGTCCCCTGCGTCCGCGTCGGCGCGTCGCCTTGCTCGAAGGGATGGAACAGACGCCCGAGCGTCTGCGCGTCGATCCCCGGCCCCGTGTCACGCACCTCATACACCAGCCGCGGCCGGTCCGCCGTCCCCCGGTCGCAGCGCAGCGTCGCCACCACGCTCCCCCGCGCCGTGAATTTCATCGCGTTGCCCGTGATGTTGATCAGGATCTGCCGCAGCCGCAGCGGGTCCGTCCGCGCCAGCCGGGGCACGCCCGGCTCGACGACGATCCGAAGCTCCAGTTGTTTCTCCCCCGCCCGGCCCCGGAAGCTCTCAACGACCTCCTCGAGCACCCGCACCGGGTCGCAGTCCGCCACCCGCAGGCTCATCTTCCCCGCCTCGATCTTCGACAGGTCCAGCACGTCGTTGATCAGGTGCATCAGGTGTGTGCCGTTGCGGTGAATGATCCCCGCGTAGCTCCGACGATCCTCGGACGCCACGTCCGCCTGATCCAGCAGCTCCGTGAACCCCAGGATCGCCGTGAGCGGCGTCCGCAACTCGTGCGACATGTGCGCCAGGAACGCCGACTTGGCGTGGTTGGCCGACTCCGCCACGTCCCGCGCGTGCTCCGCCGCCAGGGTCTGACCCCGCTGCGATTCGTCGAGCTCCTGCACCATCCGGTCGATCGCCCGAGACAGCAGCCCGATCTCGTCCCGCCGCCCGCGCGTCGGGCTCAGCGCCGGGATGGACTGATGCGACAAGCTCAGGACATGCCCCGTCAACAGATCGATGGGCTGGATCACCAGCCGCCTGAGCAACAGCCCCATGAACAGCGCGATGGCCAGGCACGCCGTCAGCGTCGACCAACGCACCAGCCGGAACGAGGCGTTGCCCTGCGCCATCACCCGGCGGCTGTAATCAAGCGTCAGCCAGCTCGTCGCTGTGCCGGCGATGTCACTCAGGGGCGCGTAGAGCTTGGCGGTCGGGTCCGCGCTGTCCAGGACAAGCAGTTGGCGTTTCCCCCCCTGGATGTTGTGGTCAGGATCTCCGGTCTTCTCGGTGATGGTGCGATCAAGGTGCAGCCATCGCTCGTCGGGTTCCTGACGGGGCCCTTCGCGGCTCAGACCCACGATGCGCAGCTCCGTCTGCTCCGACAGCCTCTTCAGACGCTCGGCATTGAGGAACCTGCCCATCACCAGCCGCCCTCGGCTCGGGCCCTCGTAGTTGCTCGTCAGGATCGGCCGCGACGCCACGAGCATCGGCCCCTGGCTTGTCCAGAGCAGCCCCGAGACCATGGCCATCGGATCGGAAGGCATCAGCGGATGCCCCGCCTCCCAGCGGTCGATCGGCAGCGCCGGCGCGTCCTCTCCCGACAACTCGCCCACCGACCGGCGCCAGACTACCCGCCCGTCAACACCGATGAAGTACAGCACGTCGACATTCATCTGCTCGAACCAGTCGTCCATCAGGTTCTCACGGATGAACTGCGGGTCCGCCGTCGCCATGAACTCGTAGGTCTTGTCCCACGCCGACCAGTCGAAGTTGAGCTTGAGCAGGTAGCTGATGTCGCTGCCGATCGCCTCGACGCACCGGTGCACGCTGTCGAGCATGTCCTGACGCTCGATGGCCGCGAACGACGGCCGGATCAGCCGCCGGTGCACCCCCTCCATCACCCCCAGGTACAGCCCGGAGATCAACAGCAGCACCGCCAGCATGCGCAGCCGCAGCGACGTGATCCAACCCGGCGCGGAATGACTAGACAGCGAGCGATTCAACGGACCAGCCCCTGTCCCCCTCGCGGCCCCCGCATGCCGCGCCCCCCGTGTTGCCCATTAGATCAAATCGGCTTGTGTTCCCTCCCGGTTGATGCCGTTGGCTGAGACATGCGGATATTTCCGCCGCTCGCGACGGCCCCGCAAAGCTGGTCTTAGCGGACTTTGTAACGTACAATTAGGTGTTACTGCTGATCTTTGACAACTGGGGCCGATCGGTATCGACCGGACAGGGAAGGCTTGTCGTGGCGTGTCGAGGCGCACGTGGCCTCGTTAAAAACGTGCACAACTTTAACTGCCGACAACTCTGTCGCAGGCCGG
>JADZCW010000219.1 GCA_020851395.1 Phycisphaeraceae bacterium | reverse complement strand
GCGTACAGCGGCTCGTCCAGCGGTCCGTTGTAGTTGTAGATCTGCGAGGGGTCGATCACGAAGCTGCCGCTGGCCGAGAAGCTGCCGACCCCCAGCAGGTCGAAGGAGGCGTCGGAGTTGATCTGCTGACGCAGGAGGAACTGGATGAGCATCGAGCCCGTGCCCAGCGGGTCGTTCATGATCGACATCGCCTCCTCGGTGTTGGGGTCATAGGCCATCCCGACGCCATCGGCGATCAGGTCGAACCCCCCGTCGGCCGAGACGGCATTGGCGGCCTTGATGTTGGCCTTCCACTTGCCGTCACGCAGCCAAACCTGCCCGCCGTGGCCGGTGTTGTAGATCATCAGCTTGTCGTTGGCGTCGGGGATGTTGCCGCCGACGTTGCCGCCGGTGGAGAACTTCTCGCCCTTGAGGGCGCTCAGCCAGGTGGCCCGGCGGTTGTTCCCGTCGATGAAGGGCTGGTAGCTGATGCGCCCGTCAAGGCCCGACCAGTCCGGCAGGTTGCCGCCGAAAGGTTCGTTGCCGTAGAGCACGACGATGTTGTCCGCCGGCACGCCGAAGTCGTCGCGGAGTGAATCATAGATCCGAGCGATGTTGGCCCCGTGCCGCGGGTCCGGCGAGCTCCAGGCCACGAGGATCGCGTACTGGGCCGAGTTGCCCGCCCCGGCCGTGTGGGTGAACGTCCGCGTGCCGTTGGGCCCGTTGCCCGCGTTGAGCTGGGCCAGGCTGTCACGGGTGTAGTAGTGGGGGTGCTCTAGGCCGGCGGTGGTCGCGGGGTCGGAGAACGGGTCCTTGGAGATGCCGTCGCCTCCGAAGGCCGCATGCCCGAACCAGTCCTGCACGCCGTTGGCGCTGCGGCCGGCCATCGAGTCGTGGTAGGCGCGGGTGAAGTTGTCGAGCTTCTTGAAGATGTTGAACCAGGCCCCCGTGTTGTCCTTGTTGTACGCCACCTCGTCGAAGCGGGCGGCCGAGGCGGCGGTGAGGTTGACCGGGCCGGCACTGACGAGGTTGTCCAGGAAGCCGCCGCCGAAGCACTGCTGGAAGATCGAGTCGACGCTGGCGGCGGTGACGTTGTTCTTCAGGTCCGTGGCGTACTGATAGTCCCACGCCGCGACGGCCTTGCCCGCGGGGTTGTTGTCGCGGACGAAAGAGTGGTGCGTGGCGACGGGTTCGTCGACGCTGGGCCCCTGCCACCACCAGGAGCCTGCCCGGGCGGGAGAAGCGAATCCCAGCGTGAGCGACAGGGCGAGGGCGCAGTGCATCAGGGCGGATCGGTTCGGACGCTTCATGGGATTCCCTCCTGGGGCGTGATGGTCGCCGGGCCCGAATGGGCCACGCATGTGGACACAAGAGACAGAAAAACCTGAAAAACAGGGCGAAATGCCCACCCCCGTTCTTGCCAACATAGCAGCAACCGCAGGACGGATGCAAGCGTTTTTCAGCGATATTTAATCAAGACATCATGCGGTGATGTGTGACCGCCCGTCTAGCCTCAGCACGACAGATGCCTGCGGAAAAATGCGAGGATCGAGGGCATCCAGGGCAGGCGCTCCATGCCGTGCTCGGCCCCGTGGAGGATGACCAGGTCGCATGGCACACCGGCGGCGCGCAACGCTTTATGCATGCGGACGCTCTGGTCGAGCGGGCAGAGGCTATCGGCGTCGCCGTGCAAGAGCATGAAGGGCGGCGCGTCGGGCGTGACCTGGAGCGCCGGGCTGGCCAGACGGGCGAGGTCGGGCTTCTCCGCCACGGTCCCGCCGAGCAGGCTCACCAACGGCTCCTTGCCCGGCGGATCGGGCTTCTTGCCCGGCCGGCGCTCGTAGAGCTCCCCCGCGGCGGGCAGGTCCGTCACGGCGTAGAAGGAGACGACGGCCTGCACGGCGCTGGACTGGTCCTGGTGCGGCCCGTCGCCCTCGAGCTGGGAATTGCCCGCCGTCACGCCCAGCAGGCAGGCGAGGTGCCCGCCGGCCGAGGCGCCCAGCACGCCGAGCTTGTCCGCCGCGTAGCCGTGCTCGGCCGCGTGAGCGCGCAGCCACCGCACGGCCGCCTTGGCGTCATGGATCTGGGCGGGGAACTTGGCCTTCTGACTGAAGCGATAGTTCATCGAAGCGAAGGCGAAGCCGCCATCAGCAGGCAGCCACTCCGGCTCGAAGGCCTCTTTTGAATGCGCCCGCCAGCTTCCGCCGTGGATGTAGAGCACCATCGACGGCGGCGAGGCGCCGGCGGGTCGGCGTGGCAGATACAGATCGAGCCTCAACTCTCCCTCGGGCCGGGCGGCGTAGACGATGTCGGCGAGCTTGTCGTAGGGATCGGGGATCATCGCGCGTCCGTCGACGGATCCGTTGTAGCCGGTGGCGTCAGGCGCAGGTGCAGGACCCAGTCCTTGCCGTCGGGCGTGGGAAGCTTGGTGATGCCGCTGATGGTCTGCGTGCTCGGATTGCCGTAGGCGCCGCTGCGGGGGTTGAACCAGCGCAGCTCGACGGCCGTCGGCGCCGTGACGCCCAGATCGATCCAGATCCAGCCGCCGCCGTGCGGGGCGTAGGCGACGTACTCCGAGCCCGGCCGCACCAGGGCGATGCCCGAGGAGGCCACCGAGCTGTCGGGGCGCATCGAGGCGAAGTCCAGGCCGTAGGCGTGCATGAACTTCGCGGCGTGGCCGGCGTAGCCGTAGGCCTCGAGCAGTTCCTTCCGCAACTTGGCCGAGGGCGCGTGCGGGTTCCAGCCGAAGCTCACGTCGTTCTGGTTGACCCAGCCCGAGCCGCCGAGCACGCGCTCCCACACGCCCCGCCGGATCTGCTCGATCGTCGGCTCGCGCCCGTTCCACTCCGGCACCGGCTCGGTCTGGAAGTAGGGCTTGGCGGGGGTGCTCTCAAAGCCCTTCTGGAAGATCCAGAAGTTCCCGATCCAGTCGTTGTGCAGCGTCACGACGTCGAGGTCGGGGTTGTCGTGAGGGCTAAAGAGCTTGATGTGGTCGGTGTTGCTCGCCAGCACCGCTCTTGTGCGCACCCGGAAGAAGTTCAGGAAGTGCTTCTCGTGCTCGAGGCGGAGTTGCGGGTCGTACCACTCGCCCTCGTTGAACATCTCAAAAATGACGTTGGGCATGTCGCCCACGGCCTGGATCAGCGCCAGGGCGAATTGCTCCTGGAAGTACTGATTTTTCTCCTGCCACGACCATGCGGGGTCGAACGTCTCGGGCATGGGCTGGCCGTAGTGGGCGAGCTGGACGAACTGGTCGTTCTTCGCCAGCGGTCCGTTGCCCAGCGCGGCGTTGAACGGGTGGCCGTCGAAGCGGCGCTTCGTCCAGCCGTCGAAGACGGTGATCAACACCAGGAGCTTGCGCTTGTCGGCGGCCTCGACAAAGCCGCGCAGCCGCTGGAAGTACTCGGCGTTCAGACGCGTCAGGTCGAATGACTTGTCGTCCGGCGAGCCCATCCAGGGCCAGACCTCCGGCGAGTTGTAGCGGAGGCGGTCGTCGGCGATCTGCTTCTGGGCGTTGGTGCCGATGAACGTCCAGAGCATGATGGTGTTCTGGCCGCTCTTGGCTACGGCGTCGAGGTAGGCCGCGTCGTCGAAGTCCCTGCCGGACTCGAACCAGCCCTGGGTGACCGAGTCGCCCACGGGCAGAATGGGTTTGCCGTGCCAGGAAAGAAAATGCCCCGCCCCCGGGCCGGCCTTGAGCACCTCGACGCGCTCTTGGCCAGAAGTGTTCGAGGCAATCGACGTGGCGGCGACCACCAGTGCCATCATCCAGCTCCTTCGCGATCTGCTCACGAGTCGATGACTCGACATGGAACCTCTCCGTCCCTGCATATCCTGGCTTTCAGTTCGTGCAGACAGGATACCCCCGCGGCAGAGCATCGAAAAATGAACACCGATCGCCGCCCCGCACGCCGAGCACAGGAAACCATTAAGAGAAAAACGGTGAACTGACCGATAACTCTATCGCAGATCAAGGCCAGCGCAGGATGCGCGGCCGGCCCCCGCCCTGGAAGTCATAACGCACGGCAAGGGGTCTGCGTGTCTTCTCGCCGCGGTTCACTGTCGCGGTGAGTGCACGAAAGGGTCATGGATGACCGACCGCACCGAAAAATCACCGGGCCTTGATGGCGAACTGCTGGTCGAGCTTCTGCGCCGGCAGGAGTCGTTGTTTGATCATCTGGCCGAGCTTTCCGTTCAGCAGGAAGCCCTGATCAGCCAGGACAACGCCGATGAGTTGCTGTCCGTGCTGGGCCGGCGCCAGCAGGTCATCGACCAGCTCACCGAGTTGTCGCAACAGCTCAAACCGTTCCGGGCGCGGTGGGATGCGTTTCGCTCGACGATGGAGGCGGAGACGCGCCGGACGGTCGAGGCCATCCTCGGCCGCATCGAGCAGATGCAGAAAACCGTGGCCAGGCGCGACGAAGCGGACTGCCAGTTGCTGCGTCAGCGTCAGCAGCGGGTCGGCGGCGAGTTTGACCGCATGGCGCGTGTGTCAGGGGCCCGGACGGCGTATCGGACGCAGACGGTGCCGCCGCCGGCGCGGCTGGCTGACCAGCGTGGGTGAGTTAAGGGAAGTGATCCTCATGAGCAACCGGTCGACCCGCCAAGCCGCCGCGACGTTCGTGGACGAAACACGTCCACGATCCGGCGAGCGCGCCGCCCCGGCTGCCCCGGCCGACGAACGGCTCGACGACCTGGCCCAGATCATCCGGGCCTACAACCAGGTCACCGAGAACCTCCAGAAATCGCACGAGGGACTGCAGGCCCAGGTCGCCCGCCTGCGCGAGGAACTGGCCTCCACCAACGCCCAGCTCCAGCGGAGCAAACGTCTCGCCGCCCTGGGCGAGATGGC
>JADZCW010000218.1 GCA_020851395.1 Phycisphaeraceae bacterium | reverse complement strand
GGCTCGAACGAGAACCAGGCCTCGAAGAACTTCGACGTCCTGGCCGTGCCGAAGAACGACCCGGCGATCATCCTCGGCCCGCACTACTACAATCCTTTCCCGCTCACCCACTACCGCGCGACCTGGACGGACATCGGCATGTACCCCGGCCCGGTGCGCTATCCGGGCCGACTGATCGAGGACGCCGACTACCAGGCCGTCGCCCACGAGCCCTGGTCGCACCACTGCCTCGATGGCCTCAAGGAATGGAACCGCGACGTGCTCGCGTCGAGATTGACCAAGCCCCTGAAGGTCCGCCAGGAGACGGGCCTGCCGCTCTACTGCGGCGAGTTCGGCTGCCTGCACACCGTGGCCCAGCCCGACCGGGTCCGCTGGTACCGCGACATCGTCTCGGTCTTCCGTGAATTCGACATCAGCTACTCGAGCTGGGACTACAAGGGCGGATTCGGCCTGTTCAAACCCGACGGCAGCGAGGACCGCGAGGTCATCGACATCCTCACGCAGGGGTGAGTTGAGCGTTCAGGGATTCGTCGTGGCTGTCGCGTCCGCTGCCAGACTCAGGTCCACCAGCAGGGGTCGATGATCTGATCCGAGTCCGCCGGGCCCGAGCCGGCGAGATTCGACGCGCCACTGCGAGCTGTGCAGGCAGTGATCGATGGGGATCCTCAGCACCCAGCCGATCGACCCGGCGTGCGCGGGCCAGCTCCGGCCCAGGCCCTGGCCTCGCATCGAATTGATTAGCTCTCCCCTCGCTTCGAGCGGCGCAAATCCCGCCGACCATGGGGTGGCGTTGAGGTCCCCCGAGACGATCACCGGCACCTTCTGCCTCGCCGCCCAGTCGGCCGCCTCGAGCAGCTGCCTGTCCCGAATGGCCGCGTAGCCCGGTGACACGGGCGGCAGGGTGTGCACCGACAGCATCGCGACGACCTGCCCCTGCCAGCGCAGCCGGGCATCGATCACCGGCACCCCCACGTCGCCCAGGTCGATCGCCCGGGCCCCGAGCAGCACGGGACCGTCCTCGGCGTCGGCTCGCAGAAACATGGCGATGCCGAAGTTGTCGCCGCGCGTCTCGACCACGACCGGCCTGTACCGGCTTAGCCCTCGTTGCATCGCCGCGGCCCAGGCGTCGTCCACCTCCTGGAGGAACACCACGTCCACGCCGCTCTGATCGATGTAGGACGCGACGCCGTCGTACCGTCGGTTGGACGTGTGCACGTTGAACTGCATCAGACGCAGCGGCCGCGGTGATGCGGCCGATGCCGACGACGTGGCCGGCCCATTCACAGGCATGATCGCCATGACCACCGTCGCGAGGTTCACCCCAGCGAGCAGTACCATGACGCCCGCCGCGACAAACCGCCGCAGCACCGCCAGCAGCACAGCCGCGATGATCAGGGCGATGACGTACTGCACCCGGAAATGCGCGCTGAGGTCCAACACCCACCACAAGGAGCCGAAATACCCCGCCAGCGTCCCAAGGCCGGCGACAATCATCAGACGCGACGCCGCATACGACACTGCACGACGCCATCGCGGCCCGGCCGTCGCGCGGTCACGGATCGTCTGATCAGGTCTCTCGTTATTCAGCACGGGCCCCGGCGATGTCGACATGCGACCATCATACCGACTTGGTCAGCAATCCCGTCGTCGCCCCAGCAGCACCACGAGCCATCCCGCCATCACAGCGCCCAGCCCGGGCTCGGGCACGACCAGGCTCAGAACCTGGGCGATCTCCCCCTGCCCTCCACCCGTCAGCAGCAGCACGAACGGATTAATGTCCTGCACGTTGATCAGCCCGTCGTGGTTGATGTCGGCCACGAGCAGCAATTCCTCGTCGGGCAGTCCCGTAGTGCTTGCCCCGCTGCTGAGCAGGGTCACGAACGGGTTGATGTCCTGGACGTTGACCAGGCCGTCACGGTTGACGTCGCCGGGGATCGGGTCGGGAATCACCGGCAGGCGGAGCACGAGATTGTCCACCGCGTTGGCGGTGATGGGCACCACCGTGTACCGCGCCACCCAGCCGTTCTGCTGCGAGCCGTAGACCCACGACTCGCCGACGAGCGCGTAGTAGGCGTAGGTCCGCGTCAGCTCGAACGTGGCGTCGAGGCGCCGCCAGTCGGCTGAGCCGGGGTCGCCGTCGGCCTTGCTCCAGCCGACCTCGTAGAGCAGCGAGCCGTTGAGCCCGCTGGCTGCGGAGGTCGGGTCGAGAAATCCGCTGCTCGCGTCGCCGATCCAGAGCCCCTCGGCCGGCAGGGTGTCTACGCCGTAGACCCTCAGACTCAGCGACTCGGGCACCTCGGCGTCGACATTGAACCAGTCTCGCACATCATCGCCCGCCCAGATCTGCCAGAGGTAATCGAACGACAGCGAGGCCGTCCCCGTCGTCGCCCGCGCCGGCGCTGCCGCCCACTGCCCCCAACGCGACTCGTAGCGGTCGTTCTCGAGCACGCCGTTGCCGTTGATGAGCGACCGATTCATCCGTGAGACGTACGGGACGGACTCACTGACCCACGCCACGAACGGGTCGTTGTAGGTTGAGATGGACCACTCCGCCAGGAAGCGTCCGACGTCCGTCGCAGCGCTGAACACAGCCGGTTCGTTGCCGCTGAACTGCTGCCCAAGCTTCAGACGCGAGAGGTCCTCAAAGTCGCCGCCCTGGATCACGTTCCCGCCTAGCACCGCCGCCCCGGCGAGGTTCGCCGACAGCAGCACAGCCAGGGCGACCGGCAGCATCCGTCGACGCCGCAGCCCCAACAGCAACAGCCCCGCGATCAGCAGCACCCATGCGCCCGGCTCGGGGACGATCGTTGACATGCCCAGTTGTTGCTCGAGCAGCGTCAGGTCCGCCCCGTCGGCCAGGCCGTCGCCGTTGAGATCCCCGCTGCGATCAACCCAGATCGTCGGGTACAACAGTTCGTAGCCCATCGGGTCCGACAACGCCAAGGCAAAAGCGTCAACGTCGGCCGCAGTGATTAACGCGTCGCCGTTGAGGTCGCTGAGCTTCCAGGAGTAAAGCGACTTGCCGTCGCTGACGAACACGTCGTTGATGAACCCCCCGACGAAGTCCGCCCCCGCGGGCGAGAAGTGCAGATAGTCGGAGTAGAGGTAGCCGTTGTTCCACCAGAACGATCGTGAGCCGTTGGCGATCCCGCTGTAGAGGTTGAGGAACCCCACGTTGTGCGCCGCGGCCACCTGGGCCTGCCACTCGATGAGGTAGG
>JADZCW010000217.1 GCA_020851395.1 Phycisphaeraceae bacterium | reverse complement strand
GCCTCGGCTCGCGTCGGGGCGTGCACGATCACCTTGGCGATCATCGAGTCGTAGTTCGGCGGCACGCGGTAGCCCGGATAGCAGTGCGTATCCACGCGCACGCCCGGGCCTCCTGGAAGCAAGAGCGTCTCGATCCGTCCCGGACACGGCGCGAAGTTGCGGGCCGGGTCTTCCGCGTTGATCCGAGCCTCGAGCGCATGCCCGCGATGCTCGACCTCTTCCTGCGTAAACGGCAGCTTCTCGCCGGCCGCCACGCGGATTTGGAGCTTGACCAGGTCCAACCCGGTGATCGCCTCGGTGACGGGATGCTCAACCTGGAGTCGTGTGTTGACCTCCAGCAGGTAGAACTCGCCCGACGCCGGGTCGTAGAGGAACTCGACCGTGCCGGCCGAGTAGTAATTCGCCGCCTTGGCCAACCGCACGGCCGCCCCGCAGATCTCCTGCCGTTTTTCCTCGCTGAGCACCGGGCAGGGCGATTCCTCGATGAGCTTCTGATGCCGCCGCTGCATCGAGCAGTCTCGCTCATAGAGGTGCCGCACGTTCCCGTGCTGGTCGCCGATCACCTGCACCTCGACGTGCCTCGCGTGCTCGAGATACTTCTCCACGTACACCGTCGCGTTGCCGAAGGCCGCCTCCGCCTCCGCCATCGCGTTGCGGATGCCCGAGCGCAGGCTGATGTCGTTGTGCGCCAATCGCATCCCGCGTCCGCCCCCGCCGGCCGACGCCTTGATGATCACCGGGTAGCCGATCTTCTGGGCCACCGCCATCGCCTCGTCCTCGCCCGCCACCGCCCCCTTCGACCCCGGGAACGTCGGCACCTTGTGCGCGATGGCCAACTGCTTGCACGCCACCTTATCCCCCAGCGACTGCATCGACTCCACGCTCGGCCCGATGAACTCAATCCTGCACGACCGGCAGATCTCCGCAAAGTGCGCGTTTTCAGCCAGAAACCCGTACCCCGGATGGATCGCGTCGACATTGGCCACCTCGGCCGCGCTGATGATGCGTGGGATGTTGAGGTAGCTCTCGAGCGCCGGCGCCGGCCCGATGCAGATCGCCCGGTCCGCCAGCCGCACGTGCCCCGAGTCCTTGTCCGCCTCGGAGAAGACAGCCACCGTCTGGATACCCATCTCCCGCGCCGCCCGGATGATCCGCACGGCGATCTCGCCGCGATTCGCGATCAGGATGCGACTGAACACGTTGTTGATCACCTCGCCGCAGCGCCGCGCCGCGGTGTAGCAGGCCCGAACGTCAATCGTGGCACGTCAATCCGCCTTGACCATGAACAGCGGCTGGCCGAACTCGACCGTCTGCCCGTTCTGCACCAGCACCTTCTGGATCGTCCCGCTCAGCTCCGCCTTGATCTCGTTAAAGACCTTCATCGCCTCGATGATGCAGACGACGCTCTCGGGCCCGATCTTCGCCCCCACCTTGGCCAGCGCCGGCGCATCGGGGCTGGCCGCCGCGTAGAACGTCCCAACCATCGGGCTGGCGATCGGCGTCAGCCCATCATTCCCACCCCCGGAAGCGTCTCCAGAGGCGGGCGACGCCGGCGCTGCGGGCGCCGGCGAAGCAGGAGCACTCATTCCCGCCACGGGCATCATGGCCTGAGGCGGGCTTTGGACGACCACCTGCCCCCCCACGCCGCGCTTGAGCTTGATCTTCTCGCCCTCAGCCTCGAGGTCCACCTCCGTCAGGTCGCTCTCGATCATGAGCTTGATGATGGCCTTGATGTTCTTGAGATCGATCATCCCTGGTCTCTGTCGCCCCACCGCCCGGCAGCGCGTCGCCTGATTTTCCCGGGGATCAAAGGGCGCTTGAGTCCTGTCCTGCCGACGCGCTGAATCGTTAAATGATGGCCGATTCGAGGCTCTTGGGCAAATCGCTCAGCACACGCTTACCCTTGGATGTCACGAGCACGTCGTCCTCAATCCGCACCCCCCCGACCCCCGGAAGGTAGATCCCCGGCTCGACGGTCACGATCTGACCCGGCTGCAGCACGCCCACACCGCGCCGCGACAGCGTCGGCTGCTCGTGGATGTCCAGCCCGATGCCATGACCCAAGCCGTGCCCGAACCGCTCGCCATACCCCGCGTCGCGGATGATCTTCCGAGCCACCTCATCGACGTCCGACAATCGCCTTCCGGGGGCCACCGCCTCGATCGCCGCCAGCTGCGCCTCGAGCACGATCTGGTAGATCTCCCGCATCTTCGCCGACATCGCGCCCAAGGCATACACCCGCGTCAGATCCGAGCAGTACCCCTGGACTCTCGCCCCCCAATCCACCAGCAAGATCCCCCCCTTCTTCACCTTCCGGCCCCCCGGAACTGCATGAGGCAGGCTCGCATTAGCGTCCGCCGCCACGATCGACGGGAAGCTCGGCCCATCCGCCCCGAGCAGCCGCATCTGATACTCCAGGTACGCCGCGATGGCCTGCTCGCTCTGCCCGGGCCTGAGCTGCGCGATCGTCCGCCGCATCGCCTCCTGCTGAATCTTCACCCCCCGCCGGATCAGCGTCACCTCGTCCTCATCCTTCACCGCCCGCTGCTGGATCAGCCCGTCATCGACCTCCATCAGCCGGACCTTCGGCAGCGCCGCCGCGATTTTCGCCCGCTCGCCCACGCACAGATAGTCCTGCTGCACCGCCAATCGCTTCACGCCCAGCCTCGCGCACACCCCCGGCAGCTCATCCCACAGCGCCTTCTTACGCATCACCGCCGCGACCTGCGGCGCCGAATGCTCGATCTCTTCCTCAAACCGAAAATCGCTGATGACGGCAACCTTCCCACCCTTCGCCGTCACCACCGCCCAACTGTCATCCCCGCAGAACCCCGTCAGATACCGGATATCCCGCGGATTGCTCACCAACAGGGCCGTGCCCGCCGCGGCCTTGCCTTTGCCCCACGTCGCCATTCGTCGCCGCAGCACCCGAGCACGCTCCGATTGCAGATCACGCCTCATCACCTTCACCGCCCGTCGTTGATGGTTGAAAGACTCGTCTTGCCAAACCCCCCATCCGCGAGCGAAGATTATAGCTCACACAGCGGCCGCCCCTTCTTCACGCCGGCCGCCATTCGGTTCCCTCGCCGCCGCGATCGTCTGTCAGACCTCCCTTCCGAGCCTTGCCGCACCCGCTCTGTCCCTCTCTCCAGCCGCCCCCTGAAGGTCTCCCATGGAAGAAATGCTCATCGGCCTGATC
>JADZCW010000216.1 GCA_020851395.1 Phycisphaeraceae bacterium | reverse complement strand
GGTAGTACGCCCCGATCAGGTCCTTGTCGAAACTCACCGACCCGTGGTTGCCCATCAGCACCGTGCTCGTGTCCGCCTTGATCAGCGGGATGATGCTGTCGGGCAGGTCCTGCTTGCTCGGCGTGGCATAGTGAGCTGTGGGGACCTTGCCCAGAAACACCTCCGCCTCCGGGTGAATGGCTTCAGGCAGCGGTATCTGCGCGATGGCGAAGGCCGTGGCATGCGGCGGATGGCTGTGGATCACCGCCCGGATGTCCGGCCGATGTTTATAGATCGCCAGGTGGACGAGCACCTCGCTCGTCCGCTTGCGCCCCTTGGCGTTGGCCTCGACCTGCTTGCCGTTCATGTCCACCACGCAGATGTCGTCGGGCGTGAGGAACCCTTTGCTGATCCCCGTCGGCGTGCAGAGCACCCGGTCCGGCCCGATCCGCACGGAGTGATTGCCCTCGTTGCCGGCACAAAAGCCCTTCTGCCAGATGCGCTGGCCGACGTCGCACATCTCCTTCTTGAGCTGCCAGATCGGGGTGTCGCTGTAGCCGTTCATGGTTCACCTAGCTTGGGGTATGGGCATGAGCCCTTATGATTTCTTGGTGTTCTTAGTGTCTTGGTGGTTCTTCCCGTCCGTCACTTCCACGACGTCCAGGATCGCCGCACAGTACGCGTCCACCGGCACGCGATCCTTCCCGAACGGCGCCGTCGCCTCCGCCCCCTCGCTCACCGCGATGAGCTGGCCGACGCCCGCGCCGAGCCGGTCGAACACCACCAGCGATTCGGGCATCGGCTTGTCACGCTTGGTCGCCTCCGGCAGACGGCGCAACGCCCCCTCGTCGAGCGCGTCGGCGATCAGGTAGTTGCCAGCCTTGAACTCCGGCAACCGCCCGCCCAGCGTCACACTGCCGATCACGCGTGCTATCCGCATGCTTCACCGCTTCCTATCGCCGCCCGTGCAGCTCATGGAGCGCCCGCTCCACCGCCGCGATCGGCCGGGGGTTCGAACGCATCACCACGTCCACCATCTCCGCCAATGATTCAGGCTTGGCCCGCGTGTGCTCGATCACCAGCACGTTGGGCGACAAATCCTCGATCGCGTCACGCAGCCCCTGCGGGTGCGACGCCTGCACCGCCCGCAGCAGCGGGCTGCGATTGGCCAGACACACCGCCCGCGAAGGCCGACTGACAAACAGGATCGCCCCGCTGACCTGCCGGCTCTTGATCAACTCCGCCACGCGCCCGACAACCTCCACCGCCGACGCCGCCCCCGGCGAGCGGTTCACCGCGATGTAGCGCAGATGCTCCTTCCGCGCCGCCGTCGCCTGCCCCACCACCGGGCATTGATCATCCACCCACCACGCCCAAGTCCCCGTGGCCGCGCCCACGGATGGATTCGCGGCAGAGTTCCCCCCCGCGACCGCAGCCTCACCCGCCCGCCGAACCTTGCCGGGCTTCTGCCGCGCCAGATCATTCGCCAAAGGCGTCAGCCGCGCCCCCGCCGCCAGCACCGCCACACCGTCAGGTGCTTTATCCATCGCCACCTGCAACTGCTTGGCCGTCACGATGCCCGTGAGCGCATGAGCTGGTGACGCTGGAGCAGGCGCCGCGGTCCCCACTGGAGACGTCACTTTCCCCGCCAGCTCCGGAAACTTCGAGTAATCCCCCGTGCAAACACCCACCGGCGGATGCACTTCAACCGGCCCACCCCCGGCTCCGGCCCCGGCCCCGCCCCCGGAGGACGCTTCAACCCCACGCTGGCGCAGCGCCGCGAGCACCTCATCGGCGATCTTCCGCACAAACTCGGGGGAAATGTCACCCATACACTCATCCGTAGGGCACGCATCCTGCGTACCAAACCCAACCCACCGCGAACCACTGGCACGCAGGATGCGTGCCCTACACATCCACGATCCCCATCGTCCACCAGCGAGCCGGGCTCGTCGGGTCATTCAGCAGCTCACGCAAGCCCAGCCCGTCGCTCGTCAGCAGCACCTTGTCCCCCGCCCCCGCGCCCAGTCGATCCACCGCCAGCACAGGATCGCCCAAGGGCACGCCCTTGGAGTCGAGCAGCCCGCAGACCAGCAGCTTCACGCCTCCCAGCGAGGCATGCCTAACCGTTGTCGTCGCGCGGCCCTGGACAATCGCAAGCTGCATGGCGTCTAGATCATCCTCAGGCTGCCGCTGATCCCCATCCGGCGGAACCGCGTGAAGGTCAGCGGCGTGGTGATGCCCTCGCCCGTCGGCGTGGCGATCGAGTAGCTCGGATATCCCTCGCCCCCGATGCCCAGGCCCGCCGTGCTCGGCCCATTGGCCACGAAGATCGTCGTGTTCATCACCCGGCCCATCCGTGTGATGCGTTCAAGGTTGTTCGAGTGGATGATCGCCGTGTGCCCAAAGCCGTGCTCGTTCTCGATCGCCAGCTCCAGCCCGTGATCGAAGTCCCGCACCGGCACGAAGGGCACGAAGGGCATCATCTGCTCCTCCGGCACGAACGGGTTCTTCTCGTCCGTCCGCCCGAACAGCAGGTCCGTCCCCCCCGGAATGTTCAACCCCACCGCCTCACCGAGCACCTGCGGGTCCTTGCCGATCAGCTCCTTCTGCACCGCGTAATGATCGTTGTGCCACTTAAAAGCCTTGTCCGTCAGCTTGACGATGGCCGAATCCGCCAGCTCGATCGCCCCCGCCCGCCGCATCGCCTCCATCATCTTGTCAAAGACGCTCTGGACAACGAACACTTCCTTCTCGCCGATGCACAAGAGGTTGTTGTCGAACCCACCGCCGAGGATGATCGCCTTGGCCGCCACGTCCAGGTCCGCCGTCTCGTCGATCACCACCGGCGGATTGCCCGGCCCCGCCACGATGGCACGCTTGGTCTGCTTCATCGCCGCCCGCGCCACCGCCGGCCCGCCCGTCGCCACCAGCATCGGGATCCGCGGATGCTGGAAGATCTCCTCGGCCGACCGCAGCGTCGGCGGGTCGATCACGCAGATCAAGGGATCCAGCTCGAATTCCTTCGCAATCGCCCGGTTGTACGTCTCGACCGCCAGGGCCAGGCACTTGGCCCCCGACGGATGGGCGTTGACCACCATCGTGTTGCCCGCCGCGATCATGCTGATGGCGTTGGCCGAGAGCGTCGGCACCGAGTGCGTCACGGGCGTGATCACGCCGATGACCCCCCACGGCGCCGCCTCATCGAGCCCAATCCCCTGGTCCCCGCTGTGCGCCACCGTCCGTAGGAACTCGACCCCGGGCACCTTCTGCAGCAGCTCCAGCTTCGCGATCTTGTGATCCAGCCGGCCGACCTTGGTCTCCTCCAGCTCGATCCGCCCCCACTCCTTGGCGTTCTCCAGGGCGAGGCGCTTGATCAGCTTGCAGATCTTGTCGCGCGTCTCGAGCCCCGCCTCCGCCAGCCGCCGCTGCGCCTTCCACGCCGCCTCCACCGCCGCGTCGACCGTAGTGAAAATCCCGGGCCGATTCGTCGCGCCGGACGGCTCCGCCTTCGCCGTCACCAGCGTCGCCCCGCCGCCCAGGCGTGACAGCACCTGTTCCACCACGTCGGCGATCAACTGCTTCTGATCCATCGCTATGGCTCCACGCTTGCGCGCCTAAACGACCTTCTGCCCCATCACGCTGGCCGAGTCGACGATCCCCACCACCACCGCGTCGACGGGGATCTTGTTGCACCCCTCCGCCATGCGGGCGCTCGAGCCCTGCACCACCAGCACAAGCTGGCCCTCGCCCGCCCCCATGGCGTCCATGGCCACAATCGCCCGCCCCGTGACCTCGAACCGATTGCCACTCTGCGCGCCCGGTCCTCCGGGATCGCCGTTAGCCGTCTGCGCGTACTCGACCTTGAGCGGCTCGACGATTAAGAGCTTGTGCCCCTTCATCGTGTCGTCCTTGACCGTCGCCGTCACGTGACCCTTGACGCGTCCGAGGAACATGGCATCGTCCTCCACCCCCGGAAGGTGTAACCCGGCTCCGAAGCACGCCTCCGGTCGCCGACTTCCGGGCATGATCCACTGCGGCCACTTAGACCTTGTTCACGTCCTCGTGCGGCCGGGCGATCACGTGCACGCTGACGACCTGGCCCACGCGACGCGCCGCCTCGGCGCCGGCGTCGATCGCCGCCTTGACCGCCGCCACGTCACCCTCGACCGTCACCGCCACCAGGCCGCTTCCCACCTTGTCCTGACGCACGAACTTGACGTTCGCCGCCTTCAGGGCCGTGTCGAGCGCCTCGACCGCCGCGATCAGTCCCTTGGTTTCGATCATGCCGATTGCCTGCTGTGCCATGACTCGTCACTCCATCTGGCCGCCTGTCGCGGCCGGTAAGGGGATTGCCTCTATTGCATTCAGCCGCGGCCCGACAGCACCTGCGCCGTCTGCCGCGCCACGATCAATTCCTCATTCGTCGGCACCACCCACAGTCGCACCTTGCTGCCGTCGACGTCGATCCTCGCCTCATCTTTGCCGCTGGCCGCCTGGTTCTTCGTCTCATCGAGCCGCAGTCCCGCGTAGTCCATCCTCGCGCAGATCGCCGACCGGATCGCCCTGCCGAACTGCCCGATCCCGCCGGTGAAGACCACCGCGTCCGCCCCGCCGAGCACCGCCAGGTACGCGCCTACGTAGTGCCTGCACGTCTCGACAAACGCCTCGACAGCCAATCTCGCCCGCTCATTGCCCGCGTCGGCCGCCTTCTCCACTTCCCGCATGTCCGGGCTCACCCCGGAAATGCCCAAGAGTCCGCCCTCCTTGCCCAGACGCTTGAAGATCGCGCCGAGGTCCTGCCCATCCTTGGCCAGCTTGAGCAGCGCGAACGTGTCGAAGTCGCCCACGCGGTTGTTATGGAACACGCCCGACTGGGCCGTCATACCGAAGCTGTTGGCCACGCTCTTGCCGTGATCGATGGCCGTGATCGAGCACGACCCGCCGAGGTGGCAGCTGATCACGTGCCCCGCCGAGGGGTCGATCTGCGCCATCCGCGTGGCGATGTACCGATGGCTCGCCCCATGGAAGCCGTAGCGACGCACGCCCAGCTGCGTCCAGTCCCACGGGATCGCGTACACCTGCCGCGCCATCGGGATCGTCTGGTGGAACGCCGTCTCGAAGGCCGCCACCTGCGGCGCCCCCGGCAGCTCCTTCTCAAACGCCCGCATGGCCGCGATGTAGGGCGGATTGTGCGCCGGCGCCACGTCGGCGAACTGCTCCATCGTGGCGATGACCTTCTCGTCGACGCGCACCGCCCCGCTGATCGGCCCGCCGTGCACCGCCTTAAAGCCCACCGCCTCGACGTCCTGAATGCTGCGAATGACGCCGAGCTCGACGAGCTTGTGCAGGTGCAGATCGATGGCCGCCGCATGGTCCCTCAGGTCCGCCGTGCCCTCGATCCCCTGCTTCCCCTCCGCCGTCACGCTCCACGCGCTCTTGCCCTGGCCGATCCGATCGGCCGCGCCGACCGCAAGCACACGCTCCGCAGGCATGGCGTAGAGCTTGTACTTGAAGCTCGTCGAACCGAGATTGGCCACAAGGATGAGCATGGAACGTGTAGCTCGAAGGTCTGGGGATGAGAGCGACGGCGAGCACGTGATTCCGAGCCTTCACGCCGGGCTCTGTGCCCGGTTCATGAACGCCCAGCGCACGCGCCCGCGAGCGCCGCGCCTAGAACCCGTCGATCAGCTGCTCGTGCGGCCGAGCGATCACATGCGCCGCCACGAGGTCGCCAACGCGTCCCGCCGCCTCGGCGCCGGCGTCGACCGCCGCTTTCACCGAGCCGACGTCGCCCTTGACCACGACGCTGACGTACGCGCCGCCGATGGCGATGGTCTTGACGAGCTGGACGTTGGCAGCCTTGAGCATCGCGTCGGTGGCCTCGACGATGCCGACCTGGCCACGCGTTTCGATCATGCCGAGAGCTTCCATGAGCCTGGCTCCTGAAAAAGGCCCCGCACACCGGCGGAGCGTGAGAATCAAAGGAAAACACCTGAAAATCCCGCCGCCTTACGAGCCCGACCTGGAAAGGTCGGGCCGGCCTTGAGCGAGATCCACACGCCAACTTCCGGGGGGTGTTAAAGCGCCCCGCCCTTGGCCGCGCCCTTCTTGGGCTTGGGGTACATGGCCGTGAGTTCGTCGTGCGGGCGGGGGATGACGTGCACCCCGATCACCTCGCCGATCTTGCCCGCCGCGGCCGCGCCGGCGTCGACCGCCGCCTTGACCGCCGCCACGTCGCCGGTCACGAAGCTCGTGACCATGCCCGAGCCGACCTTGTCCCATCCGATCATGGTGACGTTGGCCGACTTGAGCATCGCATCAGTCGCCTCGATCAGCGACACGATGCCCTTGGTTTCAACCAGTCCGAGTGCCTGTTGAGCCATGTCTAATTTCTCCGTGTGTGGGCCGGGGGAATCCGCTATTTGAACCACCAAGACACCAAGGACACTAAGAAGACCAGCTCAAAATAAATCAGGATAATCGCGGAAATTCTGATCACCGCATCAACAATACTCTTCTCGTCTTCTTGGTGTCCTTGGTGTCTTGGTGGTTAATCCTCACTTGATCAGTTCCAACCGCGTGGCCGAGCCCAGGTCGCAGGCGTTGCCCTCGTCGGTGTCGATGTGGATCTCGAGCTTGACCTTCGGGTGTTCGCGGACCTTGACGCGGTCGAAGACCACGCCGCAGGGCCCCTCGACGCGGAGCTTCATGTAGTCGCCGTCCTTGACGCCGTAGTGGGCCAGGTCGACGGGGTGCATGTGGACGTGCCGCTCAGCCCGGATGACACCCTGCCGCATGTTCAATGCCCCGTGCGGCCCGACAAGGATGCACCCGGGCGTCTCCTGGTGGTTGCCGCTGATCCGCAGCGGCAGGTCAATGCCCAGGAAGACGCCGTCGGTGTAAGAGAGTTCGACCTGCGTGTAGTTGCGTGTCGGCCCGAGGATCCGCACTCCCGGGATCATCCTGTTCCGCGGGCCGATGATGTTGACCTGCTGCTCGCTGGCGAACTCGCCCTCCTGGTAGAGGTCCTTGAGCTTGGTCAATTTCGAGCCCGGGCCGAAGAGGACTTCGAGGTCCTCCGGCGTCACGTGGGCGTGACGAGCCGAGACATTGACCACCAGCGGGTTCGGCCCGCCGTTGTGCGACAAGGGTTTGAAGAGTTGTCCGCTGCTGCCGATCAGTCGATCGCGCAGGATCTCGCGGACGAGTTTCTCAACCGTCGAACGGTCCAGAGGCGTATTGGCGCTGCTGCCGGCCAGAACCATGCGTCGTCGCTCCAATCTCTATCTCTAGGAACTTCTCAAGGGCCCGGGAACGAGACAGGAACCGTCACGGCCGTATGTGCTTCTGAGCCAAGCATACGAGATCTTCCACAAGTTTGCAAATCTAGCCATAAAATTCCAGATCGGATCGGATTACACAAGACCGCCCAGCCTGCCCAGACGGAACTATAATATTCAATATACTGCAAAAAATGATCTTATGAATATATTCCCGGACGGCAAAATCTCCCACAATCCACCATCGCAACGCCCTCCCACCGAATCACACCCCCCGCTCCCCTGCTGGCAAGAAGCCCCCCGATCGTTGGTTACAATGGCCCTCTTCCCCGCCGAGGACCACGTTCCAGTCCCCGGCCGCTTATTGGAGCCACCATGCCATCCAACCCATCCAAGCCCCTGAACAAGATCTCCTCCCACATCACCCAGCCGCGCTCCCAGGGCGCCAGCCAGGCCATGCTCTACGGCACCGGCATGACCGAGGCCGACATGAACAAGGCCCAGGTCGGCATCGCCGCCTGCTGGTTCGAGGGCAACACCTGCAACATGC
>JADZCW010000215.1 GCA_020851395.1 Phycisphaeraceae bacterium | reverse complement strand
GCAGGCGAAGCGTGCGGTCGGCGTCGATGGTCATCGCGAGCGGCGCGTCGACGTTGGGGCTGCGCAGCAGCACGTCCACGTCGCCGGGGTACCGGCCCTTGGCGGTCAGGGAGACCCACGGGCCGAGCGTCTGGACGTAGGTGGGACTCAGACCCAGCGTGCCGACGAGCAGGCTTGTGGGCAGCTGCTCGACGGCCGTGTCGGTGACGATTACGGCGTGGGCGAGGTCGAGGTTGCCCCGGGTGTCGATCAGGCCGGTGAGCTGCGTGTCGCTGCGCAGGGGATTGGAGGTGCGCGTGCCGGCCGCGGCGTCGACGCCGACGACCTGGCCCTGGAGATTGAGGTGAATCAGCTTCCGGGGGTCTTCGGTGGTGACGGCCACCCCTAAGCCCTGCAAGGCCAGGGGAGTGCCGTCGGCCCGGCGGAGCGAGAGCGTCGGCACGGCGGCCTGAAGGTTGACCTTGGCGGTGGAGAGATCGACTCCGCCGGTCTGAGCCGGGTCGGCTGAGGGCTTGAAGCCGATGCGGGCCTGGGGGATCGTCAGCGCGACGTCGACGGGGTCAACGAGCTGCCACGCGGAGGCGGCGTCCGACGTCCCGCCGGCGGATGCCAGCCAGGCGGCGAAGCTCTCGGGCGTGAGCTTGAGGACCACGCGGTTGTCGCTGCCGATGAGTTGGACAGATCGGCCGGGCAGCCACTGGGCGCTGGCCAGGGCGCTGAGGCGCGGGGCCTGAAGCATCATCTGGGTCTCGGCCCCCGAGTCGGGGCTGAGGTACTGCGTCGTCCATTCCAGCCGGTCCACGGTCGGGCCGATGAGCGAGACATACCGGCCGGGCCGCGAGGGCGTCGCGCCGGCCGAGCCGGCGAGTTGATCGATCAGGGCGACGGGCAGGCTCTCGACGCGTACCTTCGACTGCGCGCCCATGATGGCCGGCAGCTTGTCGAGCATGGCGGTGGATTGGCTGGTGATCTTGGCCGATTGGCCGGCATACCCGAGCTGGGCGGTGAGCTCGGAGGCGAGAGTCTGACTGGCGGGATCGGTCCGGGCGGTGAGCGTGACGTCCGAGAGCGAGATGCCGTTAAGTTTGGGATCGCCGTGCAGCGACAGGCGATCGAGGCTGAGCGTCAAACCGGCCTCGAGGACGTCGGGGGTGAACGTCTGGATCGGGGCCTGGAGCTTCTGCACGCTCAGGCGCAGGCGGGGCGGCTGCTTCGTGTCGACCAGGGGCACATACGCGGCCAGGGCGGGGAAACGGCTGCTCAGCGACGTCAACAATTCCTGCGAGAGGACGATCGAGCCGATCGGGCCGGGGTCGAGGGTGAACGTCTTGCCGTCGGTATTGGCGCTGATCACCCAGGGCTCGGGCAGGCGCGGCGTGGCGAGGCTGGCGCGGAGCTGCATCTTGGCGGGCTGGAAGGATTGGTCCGCCATGCGTTGCAGGTCGCCGCTGACCTGGCAGGTGACGTCCGCGCTGGCGCCCAGTAGGTCCGGCAGCAAGTTCGACAGCTTCGCGAGCTGATCGGCCAGCACGACGGGCAGGCCCTTGGCGGCGATGTCGGCGTTGACGGACCAGCGGTCGGCCGCGGCGGTGACATCCCCCCCACCGGCCGGGGCCATCCGCGCACGGACGTCGAGCTGCCCGGCCTGGCCGGACTGCTGCGTCTTGGCGGCGAGCACGGCATAGAGAGCCTTGGTCGCACCGTCCGCCTCAGCGGCCATGCTCATGCCGCTTATGGAGGTCTCGCCCAGGCGGGCGTCGGCCCAGCGAAGTACGGCATCGGACATCGCCAGCGTGGCGCGCAGGTTGGCCTGCTCGGCCAGGACGCCACGGGCATCGCGCGGGATCCGTCCCTGGTCGATGGTCAGGGTCAGCTTCACGGGCTTAAGGAGTTCCGCCACGGGTTGGCCCGTGTGGGGATCGACGGTGAGCTTGGCCCAGGCCTGCGGGGCCACGTTCAGGGACACATTCGAGTCCTTGCCGGCTTCGATCGCCTCGGGCGTCATCCGGGCGGAAACCTGGGCCTGGAGATTCTCGCTGTGGGCCTCTACTACGGCCTGTAAATCATGGATTGTGCCCGTGACGTCGACCCGCCCGCGCAGCACAGGTCCGAGCAGAGCCAGGAGTTTGCCGCCGCCCGAGGCGATCTGGTCCAGGGCCCCCACCGGCACGTCGGCCAGCTCAGCGGTCAGGCGCGGCTTGGCGGCCCCGAGGGTCAGTCGGCCCTGGGCGTCGCGGGCGTCGTCGATCGTGCCCTGGACGTTGATCTTGCCGGTCTGCTGGTCGTAGGTCAGGTCAGCGGAGAGGTCAGCCTTGATCTGGGCGGCGTCATGGGCGTTAAAGTCCAGGTCGAGGTTCTTGACCTGGGCTGGGGGCATGTTCGGAGCCTCGAAGCTCAGCTCGGCGTCCTTGACCGTCAGACGGACGTGAGGAAGGTCGCTGGGCTCCTGCGAGGACGGCGGCGCGGCCTGCGACGGCGATTGGCCCAGGCCCAGGGCCTTGTCCAGGTTCGTCGAACCAGACGCGTCCTGCACGATCCGGCCGCGAAGGCCCTGCAGGTCGATCTGGCCGAGATCCCCGCTGTTGCGCAGCACGCCCAGGAGGCTCAGGCCCGGGGCGTCGAGGGTGTCGAGGTGGATCACCGATTGACCGGCCGGGTCGAGCAGGTCCACGCCCAAGACGTGCGCCCCGCCGAGCCAGCCGATGGACAGGTCGCTGATCTTGACCGAGCCCGGCAGCGCACGGTCGACCACCGAGAGCACCAGGTTCGTGCCCGGCCCGCTGCTGACGAGCGTCGGCAGCAGCAAAACCAGCCCCAGCAGGATCAGCACCAGGGCGACGAGCAGCTTAAGCCACCGCCTGCCTCGTCGCGGGGGTTGGGCGGGCGAGGAGGCGTCATCAGGGCTGACCGGGGAGGCGTGCTCAGGACCGCCGGGGGCAACGGGCGCGTCACTCATGGCTCAATCCTTGGTTGGGGGAATGCCACATCATAGATCAACGCCGGGTCGGCCGGGTGATTGCCGCGGCCGGCTGCGTCCATGAGCCTATAACCGTCACCGAGAGTCGAAAAGTCACCGCGGGCCGCGTCCCGCACCGATGGCGTAGAGGCGAACGACCACGCGTTCCTCGATTCTCGAGCCATCCCAGGCGACCCCTTC
>JADZCW010000214.1 GCA_020851395.1 Phycisphaeraceae bacterium | reverse complement strand
TGGCGTGCGTGGAGAAGGTCGCCAAGCTCTTCCACCCGCGGCTGGTGCTGGGCGTGTCGGACGAGGTGCCCGAGGGACTGGGCGAGGAAGCGATCGAGAGGGTGCGGATGATCCAGCGGTGGTGCGGAAAAAAGAGGTAAAAAAGGATCCAGGGGGCGATAAATGGTGACAAGCCGGTAACATGGCCGGACGAAACTCTCCCGCAGTGTGGTTGGATGCTTCCACCTTTGCAGCGGAGAACGGTCATGCAAGCGATAAGGGCAGTGGTCTGGACCCTGATGGTCGGCGCCGCGGCGCTGGCCGTCACACAACAGGCGGTGGCAGCCCCCGAGGCCAAACCCGTTCCCGGGGCGGGGACGGGGGCGTCGCTAGAGAAGGGCTACTACCAGGAGAAAACGGCCGGCGACCTGGACGCGGCGATCGCGATCTATCAGCAGGTGGCGGCTGATCCGGAGTCGAGCAAGGCCGAGGCGGCGGAGGCGACCTATCGCGTTGGTCTCTGCCAGCTCAAGAAGGGCAGCGACCAGGCCAGGCAGTCGTTCCAGAAGGTCGTGGATGAGTTCCCGGGCCAGCCGGCGGCGCGGAAGGCGAGGCAGGAGCTCCAGAAACTTGACGCCCAGCAGGACGGCGATCCCGTGGTCCTGAGCACCACGCCCACGGCGTTCGACGACGACGTGCCGGCGGACCTGAAAGAGATCACCGCGACTTTCAGCCAGTCATTGCTCGACGGGAACTGGTCCTGGACGGGCGGTGGAGAAACCTTTCCCAAGACCATCGGCAAGCCTCACTACAACGCGGACAGGACCACCTGCACGCTGTCGGTCAGGCTGGAGCCGGGCCAGGTCTACTGGGTCGGCATCAACAGCCCGAGCTACCAGAACTTCGCAACGCCGTCGGGCAGGCCGGTCAAACGCTACGTGATCCTGTTCGCCACGCGGTCGGCGGACGGTCAGCCCACGCCGATCCCGCAGGACCTGCTCGAGCAGGCCCGGCAGATCAACCAGGCGTCGACGCAGACATCCGAGTCAGCATCGCAACCGCTCCAGATCGGCCCGGCGCCATGGGTGGATGGCGAACGGATGTCGCTGCGGGTGGCGATGCCGACGGGGATGGAGATCGGGACGCTGAAGTACACGGCCAGGACGGTGGAGGACGGGGGCAGGTCGGCTTGGAAGATCGAGGCCAACCAGGCGATCACCATGGCGAATCAGCTGCAGTACACGCGTGTCGACGCCGAGCGGGAGAGCTTCCGTCCAATCCGCGGCGTGACAAGGAACACGATGGGTGAATTCACGGCCGACTACACGGCCCAGAACGTGTCGCTGAAGATCCGCGGCGCGGACGGGCGGGAGAAGACGCAGCAAGTGCCGGTGCAGGGGCCGGTGTTCGACAACGAGCAGACGCTCTACCTGATCCGCCGGCTGCCGCTGGCCGAGGCATATTCGACGAAGTTCATGATCTTCACCGTGCAGGGCGCATCGATCGTGGAGTGCGACATCGACGTGCTGGGCAAGGACACGGTCAGTGTGCCGGCCGGGACGTTTGACTGCTACAAGGTCAAGCTGTCGATCAAGTCCGGGCAGATGGTCGCGCTGACGCACACGCTGTGGTTCTCGGCTGACGAGCACAAGTACCTGGTGAAGTATGACGCGAGCCAGGCCGTCATGGAGCTGGTCAGCGCCGCCGTGCGGAAGGATGAGCAGACGACGTGGAAAAATGAAGCGACTTCGTTCCGCGTGCCGGCGGGGTGGGATGTGTATGAGCAGGCCACACCGATGTCGGGCGAAAAGATGACGGTGCAGATCCTGCCGCCGGGGCAACAGGCCTGGGCCGTGTTCATCATGGCGACGCCGGAAATGCCGCCGGGCGTGGACACGCCACGGAAGGTGGCCGAGGCGGACATCGGCACGCTCAAGGGATACTTCAAGAACTACGTCGTGCGGGAGGCGAGCTGGAAGGAGTCGACGATCGGCGGCCTGCCGGCGGCGAGCTACGTCGCGGACTACACGGACAAGGGCAAGGACATGGTCGAGTACCGGACGTACCTGCTGGGCAAGCAGGTCTACTGGTTCGTGTTCCGGATCGAGAAGGACGATTTCGAGGGTCTGCGGCCGCAGATGGACGAAGTGATTCAGAGCCTGCAAGCTCAGTAACACCCTCCGTGTGGATGTCAGGCCATGATCGGTTTCTTTCGGCGTAGCAGGAGCGTTGGCACGGGACCAGAGGCCCATCTCTGGCCCGTGCTGGCGCTCCTGGTGCTGATGGCGGTGGTGCCCAGCGCGTGTGTGCTGTGGTTCCTCAGCCGGGCCGTGGGCAATGAGCGGCTGGCGGTGCGGCAGAGACTGGTGGAGGTGTATCGCCGCCAGCTCTCGCCGGCACCGGAGCTGGCGAGGCAGTGGTGGGAGGATGTGCGACTGAGATTGACGGCGGAGCAATCGCTGCCACCAGCCGAGGTGTTTGGTCGGCTCATCGAGCAGCCCCCGTTGGGGGCCGCGGTGGTGCTGGACGCGCAGGGTCAGCCGGTGTACCCGCAGGCGTCCACGGGCTTCGACGACGAGACATCGCAGGGCTCCCCCTGGGACGAGGTGGAGCAGCTCAAGCGGCACGACGGGGATCTGCAGGCCGTGCTGCGGATGTACAAGGAGATGGGGGACAGGATGTCAGCCTCGACGAGCGTCGCCCAGGCAAGGCTGTCGCAGGCGAGGTGCCTGCTGCGCCTGTACCGGCCAGCTGAGGCGATCCGGCTGATCCTTGACGAGATCGACCGCTCGCCGATGCGGAAGACTGCTGACAGTCACGGGCGGCTGCTGGCGCCCAACGCCCTGCTGCTGGGGCTCGAAGCGGCTGAGCCGGGATCGAAGGAGTCTTCCGTGCTGCTTGACCGCCTGCTGGCGTGGGTGGACTACCGAGCCGTGCCGGCGATGCCTTCGCAGCAGAGGCGGTTCCTGTTGGCCGAGTTAGTAGCGAGGACCAACCAGCCGGGGTTGACGCGATCGCTGGCAGCAGAGCAACTGGCGGAGCATTACCTGAGCATCCGTCGTCCGACGGAGGGCGACGGGCCCTCGCCCAGCGGCGTCGAGGGCGTCTGGCAGATCACGTCGGACGACCACCGGGTCGTGGGCCTGATCCGGCAGGGGCGTCTGACGGCGGAGTTGGTCGCGTGGTTGAACCAGAGGCTGGGACTGGACGAGACGGTGCTGGAACTGCTGCCGCCGGGCACGTCGCCTGACCCCGAGGCGCTGGCGTGGGTGGCGATGCAGGACGCTCTGCCGGGCTGGCAGCTCGCGCTGCGGATCGAGGGGGTCAGTCCCTTTGCCGCCGCAGAGCATCGGCAGGAGGTGGTGCTGATCTGGGCGGGCATTCTGGCACTGACGGCCATTGGCGCGGCGACGGCGGCGGCGGGATACGCGCTGCAGCGACAAGTCAGACTGGCCCGGCTCAAGAACGACCTGATCGCCAACGTCTCGCACGAGCTCAAGACGCCGTTGGCGGGGATGCGGGTGCTGATCGACACGCTCGTCGACGGGCGGTGCCGGAACGAGCGGCAGGCGACGGAGTACCTGGGGCTGATCGCGCGGGAGAACACGCGGCTGTGCCGGCTGATCGACAACTTCCTGGCCTTCTCCCGCATGGAGCGGAACAAGCAGGCGTTCGTGATGGAGCCGGTCGCCGTGGCGGACGTGATCGACGCAGCTGCCCAGAGCGTGCACGAGCGGGTCGAGGCGGCGGGTGGTGAGCTGACGGTGGAGGTCGACGAAAACCTTCCGGCGGTCACTGGGGACAAGGACGCGCTGACGACGGCGGTGCTGAACCTGCTGGACAACGCGCTCAAGTACAGCGGACAGGACAAGCGGATCCACGTGCGAGCGATGGACCTGGGCCTGGACGTGGGGATCGAGGTCAGTGACCACGGCATCGGCATCCCTCCGCGGGCGCAGCGAAGGATTTTTGAGCGGTTCTATCAGGTGGACCAGCGGCTGTCTCGCTCGGCGGGCGGGTGTGGGTTAGGGTTGAGCGTGGTGAGGTTCATCATGACGGCCCACGGCGGGACGGTGGAGATGCGGAGCATCGAGGGCAAGGGCAGCACGTTCCTGCTGCGCCTGCCGAAGAAGAACATGATGGACCCGGGGCAAGGATGAGTCATGGCCGGTGAGACGATCCTGATCGTGGAAGACGAGCCGGCGATGCGCCGAGGCTTGAAGGACAACTTCGAGCAGGCGGGTTATCGCGTGGCCCTGGCGGCGGACGGGGAGGCGGGGCTGCGGGCGGCGGTCGAGTCGCGGCCGGACCTGGTGGTGCTGGACATCATGCTGCCGAAGGTCAACGGGTACGAGATCTGCCGGTTGATCCGGGGGCAGGGGCTGACGATGCCGATCGTGATGCTCACGGCCAAGGGGGAGGAGTCGGACATCGTGCTGGGGCTGAACCTCGGGGCGGACGACTACCTGACCAAGCCCTTTAGCGTGCGGGAGCTCTTGGCGCGGTGTGAGGCGCACCTGCGGCGGGCGCGGGAGCCGGCGGGCAAGAGATATGTATTCGGGGCGTTCGAGCTGGACGTGGCGTCGCGGCGGCTGCTGCGCGAGGGGGAGGCTGTGGAACTGACGCCCAAGGAATATGCGCTCTTGGAGCTGCTGGTCCGACGGGCGGGCCGGGCGCTGACGCGTGACGAGATCCTGCGGCAGGTCTGGGGTTACAACGTGTTCGTGACGGGCCGGAGCGTGGACCGATGCGTGAACACGCTGCGAAAGAAGATCGAGGATGACCCGGCCCGGCCGCGGTGGGTGGTGACGCTGCGGGAGGTGGGGTATCGGTTTGACGGGGGAAACTGGACGGGGGTGAATCAGGCAAAGGGATAAGTACCCGGGGCTTGCGCCCCGGCTTGGAGGAAGTTGCGCGGGATCGGCGCTGAGGGGAAACTCAGGCGCTCAGGATGCCCTGGGCGTCGAGCAGGGCCAGGAGCTTTTCGACGGATTGCTCAATCGAGAGCTGGTCGGTGCGCAGGTGCAGCTCGGGGTTCTTGGGGGCCTCGTAGGGGTCGTCGATGCCGGTGAAGCCTTTGAGTTGGCCGGCGCGGGCCTTCTTGTAGAGGCCCTTGGGGTCGCGCTTCTCGGCCTCGGTGATGGGGCAGTCGACGTAGACCTCAACAAAAGGCAACTTGGCGTCGGCGTGGAGCTTGCGCACGGCGTCGCGGTCGGCGGCGTAGGGGCTGATGAAGCTGGTGATGGCGATGAGGCCGGCGTCGGCGAAGAGCTTGGCGACCTCGCCGATGCGGCGGATGTTCTCGGCGCGGTCCTCGGCGCTGAAACCCAGGTTTTTATTGAGGCCGTGGCGGATGTTGTCGCCGTCGAGGCGGTAGGCGTGCCTGCCCTGCTGGAGCAGGACCTGCTCGAGGGCGACGGCGATCGTGCTCTTGCCGCTGGCGGACAGGCCGG
>JADZCW010000213.1 GCA_020851395.1 Phycisphaeraceae bacterium | reverse complement strand
TCTTAAGGACCACCGGCACGACGTATTCCTGCGGGGCGGGCGAGGGGGCGCTCGGGGCGGGCAGCTCCGGCACCTCGTCGAGCACCCGGATCATGGCGATCTCGTCGCATGCCTGATTCTTCGGACAGCGCATGCACTCGCTCCACACTTTTAGCGGGAGCTGCTGGCGGTCGACGACCTCGAAACCGGCCCTTTCGAAGAAATCCTTCTGGTAGGTCAGGGCCATGAGCTTGCGGATGCCCAGCCGGCGGGCATCCTCGACGGCGGCCTCGACAAGCCTCTTGCCTAGACCCTTGCCGCGGGCCTCGGGGGCGACGGCCAGGGAGTAGATCTCCGCCAGGTTGGCCCAGACGACGGACAGGCCGCAGACGCCCTGGACCCTGGCGGGGTCCTTGTCGTCGACAGCCACGTAGAAGTCGCGGACGTGCTCGTACAAAAAGGACAGCGACCGGTGCAGCATCAGGCCGTACTCGGCACAGTCATTGATGATCCGGGCGAAGGCCGGAACGTCGCGCACGTCGGCACGTCGAATCATGCGGGTGAGGCTCCCTCATGGATGAAGGCGAACGTGTAAGTATATCAGCATTCCGCGCCCGCGAGATTCACTTTGGCGGGGATTTGGCGGTCGATACCGCCTCAGATCGGCTCCCAGAGGTGGACGTAACGGTTGTCCTTCCAACCGTGGCTGATGATGCCCGGACGCTCGTGGCCCAGGTCGATGATCTGCGTGCCGTCGTGCTGCTCGAAGCGGTCCTCGATCCGATATCGCCGCCAGCCGCGGAGCGTGCCGTGGGGTGAGCCGTTGTCGCCGGTGGATTGGCTTCCGGGGACGAAATCGGGCTTGTAAATGAAAGTCCGGCTCTGACTGCGGTACTGGTAGAAGGGGTCGTGCTCCGCGGCGACGATCTCGGGCAGGCCGTCGCCATCAAGGTCCGCTACCCCGATGGAGTGCGGGCAGCGCAGGCGGTCGATGACCTGCATGGGCCAGGGCTCGCGGCAGCGGTCGCGGCCGGGATTCTTGAACCAGGCCAGGCGGCTAAAGGGCGAGACCTTTTTCTGAAAATCCAGGACCTGCTCGCCCATGACCAAGTCGGGCAGGCCGTCGCCGTCGATGTCAGCCACGCCCAGGCGCGCGGCATCGAAGGTGTCCACGATCTTGTGGGGCTTGAAGTCGCCGTTGCCGAGGTTCTCCAACCACCAGGGGCCGGCGAAGAGGTCCAGGCGACCGTCGCCGTTGACATCGACTGCGGCGAGCTGTTCGCCGTAGACGATCTGGGCGAGGGTGCGTTTGGGCCATGGCTTGGTTGGATTATCCGGGATCTCGAAGAGCTCGGGGTAGCACGGTATGCCACTTGAAGATGATTCGGTGGCGCTGTGGTAGGCGGTGACCAGGGCGAGGCGACCGCCTGAGAGAAGCGGGGCGACGGTGTTGCCGTGGGGCCAGTCGCCGGCGCCGACGCCGATGGTGTGCACGTCCCAGCGATCCTGAGTGGGGTCGATGGCCTTAAGCCAGACCAGGTCGCTCGAGAGGCCGCCATAGCCGTGGATGCCGTCCTTGCGGAGGATGGCGATCAGCTCAGCCTTGCCGTCGTGGTCGAGGTCGACGGCGGAGATGACCTGCGAGATGTTCTTGGGGAGGATGGGGTGGCGCTTCCAGGTCGGGGCCTGGTACCACCAGGTGCCGCATACGACGTCCTGGCGGCCGTCACCATCGACGTCGGCAGCGAGGATGTCGGTGGCGGTCTCGGGCTTGTCGTGGTCGATGATGCGGTGCTTGAAACGCGGGGCGACGACGTCCTTGGGGCGGGGCTCGAAGATGTGAACCTTGGGATGACGCCACTCCTTGCCGACGATCTTGAGCACGCCTGAGCCGTCGAGGTCGACGACGTCGGCCTCGTGGGTGCCGGCCCCGCGGTAGAGGATCTTGCGCGACCAGGATCCACCGCCGTCGGCGCTGCGGTACTCCATCAGGCGGGCCTGGTAGTTGTAGGGTGCGAACCAGCCCCCCCCTGCCATCTCGCCGAGGAAGATGACGATCTGGTTGCCCTCCTTGCGGACGCCCAGGGAGTGGCCGTAGTAGATCGGCTCGTGGTCGATCGGGTGCTCGACCCAGTCGATGCCGCCGTTCTTAGCCGGGCGGTTCTCGTACCAGGACATGCGGCCCTCGAGGTTCTCGGATTCGACCATGACCACGTCGGGCCGGCCGTCGCCGTTGACGTCGATGACAGCCAGGCGGACCATCTCGCGGAAGCCCGGGGCGATGGTCCCCGCATGCCACGGTCCGGTGTAGGGGCCTGCGGGCGGGGCCTTGTACCAATGGACGCCGGAGACGATCTCGGGCTTGCCGTCGCCGTCGAGGTCGGCCACGTCTAGACCTTCATCGAAGTGCTGGTCCTGGACGACGTGTCGGGGCCAGAATTTCTCGCCCTTGGAGGGCTGGCGGTAGATGTAGACGCCGCCGATGGAGCTGACAAAATTGGCCACGATCTCGCCGCGGCCGTCGCCGTCGACGTCGGCGAAGGTGATGTCGTGCGGGCCGCCGCGCTCCATGTCGGGGTCGACGATGGTCTGCTTCCAGGGCTTGTCGAGCGAGCCGGTGGGCTTGTAGACAGCCAGCATGTAGTGGTTCTTGCCGCCGAACTGGCTGTCGGGCACGTAGGGCTTGGCGGGATCCTCGGGGTGAACGACCTGGCCGACGATGATCTCGGGCCTGCCGTCGCCGTCGACGTCCGCGGCGGCCATGCCCACGTGACAGCAGGCGGGGGTGATGGTGCCGCGCTTGCCGGTGTGGGGGTCGTACCAGAGGAGATTGCCGAAGCCGCCGACGATGATGACCCGACGTCCGTTGCCCTCGAAGTCGGCGGTGACCAGGCAGCCCATGCCCTCCGTGCCGGCCACGGGAGGTTGGCCGTCAAGAATCAGTTGGTCCCATACGTCCGCCGCGCCTGCGGGGGTGTTTGTCGTGCTCATGGTGTGGCTCGTGATGAAAAAAGAGGTTTTCAGCAAGACGATGCGCGTGGACCCTACAACGGATGGCGGAGCAGCTCAACCTCGTCCCAGACCTCGATGCCTAGCTGGCGAGCTTTTTCCAATTTGGAGCCTGCCTCCTCGCCGGCGATAACCAGGTCGGTTTTTTTTGAGACGCTGCCCGTGACGCGAGCGCCGCGGGCTTGGAGGAGGTCGGTCAGCTCCTGGCGGGAGTATTTGGACAAGGTGCCGGTCAG
>JADZCW010000212.1 GCA_020851395.1 Phycisphaeraceae bacterium | reverse complement strand
GGCATGTCCAGGATGCGGATAGCGGTGGGGGGGCCGTGAGTCACGCTCAGCTCCTCGATCTTATGCAGGGCCTGCCGCAGCGAGCCGCCGCGGGCCGCGTGGGTGGTGATGACCACGGGTACGAACTGGTCCGCTGCCGCCTCGTGCTGGAGCATGGAGGAGATGCTGATGCCTTGCTCGCCGAGCACCCGGCTGATCTGGGCCAGCGTGCCCGGAGCGTCCTTGGCGCTGATGCGCAGGTAATAGCGGCTCAGCCGCTGATCGTCAGACTCGATCACCGCGGCCGGCTTGCCGTCCCACCACAGGTTCATCGCGCCGAAGGCCTGGCTGTACCAGCCCGACGCGACGTTGAGGACGTCGCTGACGACCGCGCTGGCCGTGGGCATCTGCCCCGCCCCGCGGCCGATGTACACCGTCTGGCCCACCGCGTGGCCGAACACCGACAACGCATTGAAAGAGCCATTGACCTGAGCCAACGATTCGCTCTTGCGGATGAAGCAGGGCTCGACGGAGAGGCTGACCTTGCTCGGAGATTGCGGGCTCGTACCTGTGGCCTGCTCGGCGATCCCCAGCAGTTTGACGTCATACCCCAGCTCGCCGCCGAACTGGATGTCCAGGAGCTCGAGTTGGTCGATCCCGCTGGTGCGGACCTGGTCGATCGTCACCCGTACCCCGAAGGCCAGCGACGCCAGCACCGCCAGCTTGGCCGCCGTGTCGGCGCCCGAGACGTCCATCGTCGGGTCCGCCTCGGCAAACCCCGCCTCCTGTGCCTCGCGCAGGGCCGCGGCATAGCTCTTCCCCCGCCGGGTCATCTCCGTGAGGATGTAGTTGCACGTGCCGTTGAGGATGCCGTGCAGGGCCGTAACTCGGTTGGCCATCAGGCCGAACGATAGCGCCGTGATGCACGGGATGCCCCCGCCGCACGAGGCCTCGAAGCCGATCGAGGCATGGTGCTCTTTGGCCAGGGCGAACAGCTCCGCCCCCTCAGCCGCCAACATCGCCTTGTTGGCGGTCACGACGGGCTTACCCATCGTCAGGGCCTGGCGGACGTAGGCGCTCACACCTAACCCGCCGGCGACCTCGACGACGATGTCAATTCCGGGTGTGGCGAAGAAGGCCTTGGCATCAGTCGTCAGGAGCCCGCGCTCGACGAGTTGGACCTTCTCCCCCCCGTCAAGCTTGCGGACCAGGACCTTGCGGACCTCGAGGTGGGGGCCCTCGCCGGAGTTCGCGCCGCCCGACAGCCGCTGCGCATAGAGCCCCTGGCACTGTCTTAGCAGCTTGACCACGCCGCAGCCGACGGTCCCGCAGCCGATGAGTCCGATGCCGATGGTCTTGGCGGCCAAGTCCTTGCTCCTGTCACGCTTGCGTGTCTTCCCCCCGTCCTGCGAGCCGGCCAAGATACCAGCCCGCCCCCGGCCGGGCCAATCCGGCGCGGGGCGACGCCCAAGTGATATCGGCCCGCTAGAATGTCCGCATGACCCCCGCCGTCCCCGATCCCGCCATCACCCTCACCCCGCCCCTGTGCTCGATCTTCCGGCGGTTCCTCAAGCGGCAGGGGCTCAAGTTCACCCCCGAGCGGGCGGAGATCCTCGAGGCCGTCCTCCGCAAGCCGGGCATCTTCGAGGCCGAGGAACTCCTGGCCGAGATGCGACAGGCCGGTCTGCGGGCCTCCAAGGCCACCGTCTACCGCACCCTCAAGCACCTGCTCGACGCCGGGATCATCTCCGAGGTCCTGATCGACTCCGAGCGTGCCCGTTACCAGTTGACCTTCGGCCAGACGCCCAAGGGCCGCCTGGTCTGCGTCGAGACCGACCAGATCATCGAGTTCGAGAACCCCGCCCTCACCGCCCTGCGCGACCGGATCTGCAAGCAGTACGGCTTCGAGCCGCTGAGTTTTCAGTTCACCATTTACGGCACGTCCCCGCAGGGTCGCGCGGCAGTCGAGAAGGCGTCCAAGGATTAGGGCAGCGTCGTCGCCGGCTCGGGGGAGTCCGCCTGCTTCTTCGCCGATTTCTTCTCCCACATGCCCAGGTGCTCCCGCTTGGCCTCTTGCTCGAGGGCGATGTACTGCTGCATCCTCGGATGGGCGAAGCGGCGATCCGCTCTCGCCAGCCCGGCTCGCACAAGCTCTTCGTTCAGGCAGCTGCCGTCGGGCAGCCAGATGTAGGCCAGCAGCCGACCGTAGCGGTCGCGGATCTCGCTGGCCTCGAGCTCGAGCCGGACAGTCTGCCCATCGGCCAACGTCTTGGCCATGGCGGTGGCCTCGGCCGCGTAGGGTTGGGGCCCGAGCTGGGGCTTGCCGAAGTTCATCTCGGGCGTGTCGATGCCCCAGAGCCGGATGCGCGTGCGGTCTTTCTTGCCGTCGGGGTGATCGACGTCGAGCGTGTCACCGTCGACCACGTGCACGACGGCGAAGGATTTTTGCTCGTAGCGTTGCCAGTCCGGCCCGTAAGCATCCGAGCGGTTGACCAAGCCGAACCGGTCGGCCAGCAGCAGCAGGGCGGCCACGACGATCGCCGTGAGCACGCCAACCACGCTCTTGCGCCACCGCCGCCCGATCATCTTCTCGAGCGGCTGAGCCGGGCGGGTTGTTTTTTGTCGGTTTCGTCGCGCCATGACGCGCCCAGTCTACGACACGTTCACGACAGGCGGCGGGTCATGAGCGTGTACTTGAGCCTACCCGTGTACCCCGCTCGCTCGTAGAGGCGGGCGGCGTCGGGGTTATCACGGTTGACCTCGAGGATCATGGTCGTGACGCCTTTCTCGCGAGCGATTCGCTCGGCCTCGGCCAGCAGTGACGATCCCACGCCCCGCCCGCGATGCTCAGCCGTCACGAACAGCTCATCGACCAGCAGGATCAACCCGGCCATCTCCAAGCTGTAGCTGAAGGTGGCGACCATGTAGCCGATCGGTCCGCCGTCCCGTTCCGCCAGGATGATTCCGCCGCGGACGGGCTCAGCCAGCAGGCCGCGCAGCGCCCGCTCCGCCCGGGCTGGGTCGAAGGGACAATCCTCCATCGCGTAGAGCTGACGCATCATCGCCAGCACCGCCGGCACGTCCGCCCCCGCCGCCGTGCGCAACGACACCGCCGTCGGCAAGTCCTTTCCGTGGATCTCGCTCGTGGCCATGGCTACGTCGTCCGAATGATGGATCAGGTCAGCTTGGCGCGATACAGGTCCAGCGTCCAGATCTGCCGGGACCGCCGGTCCTCCCAGGAGATCTTGCCCGCCTCGCGGAGCTTGAGCAGATCCCCCATCGCCTGCGTGAACTCGGGGCAGAAGGGGAACCGGTGCGAGGCGAGCTGCTCGACCTTGTCCTTGAAGACCGACTTGGCGTGCTTGACGATCTTGCCCGCGTCCGAAAGGCTCGATGTGGCGAAGTAGAGCACGCCCCCGGGCGTCAGGTGATCCGGCGCCTGGCTGAGCATGCGGGTCACGACGTCCGTGCCGTCCTCGCCGCCGGTCGGCACGGGCGTGGGGTACCAGGGGCTTAAGCGCGCGACCTTGTCGGCGATGCCCGAGACGTCGTTGACGATCACATCGAAGCGTTCGCTCTTGACCGGCTCGAACAGGTCGCCGCAGTGCACGGTGACCCGATCCGCCACGCCGGCGCGCTCGACGTTCTCACGCGCGTAGGCCACGGCCTGGGGCACGACGTCGACGGCGTAGACCTTCTTCGCCCCGCGCAACGCGGCGATGATGGCGATCGGCCCGACGCCGCAGCCGAGGTCCAGCACCGTCGAGCCCGGCGGGATCTCCGCCATCTCGGCCAGTCGCTGGGTCGTCTGAGTCGGACGGAAGGCGTCATCGCCGACGCGAAGGGTCAGGTTGTGCGGGCCGACCGGAAAATTTTCGAGGCTGCTGGCCATATGACTCCCTTGATCATCCCTCACGGGGGCCGAAAGCGGGCGAAGTACTGCGTTGTCGGCCCCTGCGACGAGGCGAAGGCGGCTAATCTATCCTGAGCCCGGCATCAGCGTGCCATGACGGAACATCCCCATGCCGGTGGGCCGGAGGCACTTTTTATCCTCCATCCCACCCCCTGGCTGACCCGAGCTGCTCAGCCCCGTTACGGTACTGTACGCCGACGCCAAACGCAACCGTCGCGCCACAAACGTCGCGTATGGTATGCACCTGTCTGGGTTGCGGACAACCCCTGATAGCTCGCCGTGACAAGTTTTCGACCCAGCCTGCGGATCAGTTGGCTCAGCGATCGGCTGATCGTCGCCGAACCCGGGGAGGGACGAGCGTCAATCGTCCATCGAGTCTTGTGATGGCGGGTGCCCGTTGGCGGGCCAAGGTAACATGCCGCGTCCCTCACCACGGTTGCCGATGCGCCTCCAAGAACTCGATTACCTGCTGCCGCCCGAACTGATCGCCGCCACGCCGGCCGAGCCGCGCGACGCCGCCCGCCTGCTGGTTGTGCACAGAGCCACCCACGACGTCGAGCACAGGCACGTCCGCGATCTCCCGACGATCCTGCGGGAATTCACCGCCGCGTCGGGCACGCGCCGCCCGCCCTTGCTGGTCATGAACGACAGCAGAGTCCTGCCCGCCGCCTTCCACGCTCAACGCGTGGCCACCCGCGGCGGGGTGGAAGGGCTTTACCTGTGTTCGCCGTCCCCCCGCCGATGGCGCGTCATGCTCCAGGCCAGAGGCAGTCTTCGCCAGGGCGAGTCGCTTCGCCTGGCCCCCTCGGAAGTCACCAACGTCGAGATCCCGGAGGATCAGGACCTCGTCGCCACGCTCAGCGCCGATCTGGGCAAGGGCGAGTGGGAACTGACCTGGCCGACGGACCTCGACACCCCAGCCGTGCTCTCCCGCGTCGGCCGCACGCCCCTGCCGCCCTACATCCGCAAGGCCCGCCGCGAGCGAGGGCTCCCCGAGGTCACGCCCGACGACCTGTCGCGCTACAACACCGTCTACGCCGCCCAGGCCGGCTCCGTGGCCGCCCCGACCGCGGGTCTGCACCTGACCCCGGCGCTGCTTGATCAACTCCGGGGCATGGGCTCGCCCATCGCCGGCACCACGCTGCACGTGGGTATCGGCACCTTCGCCCCCATCCGCTGCGAGGACCTGGCCCAGCACGTCATGCACGAGGAGTGGCTTAGCGTCCCCGCCGCCACCGTCGCCAGCCTGCTCCAGGCCCGCCACGAGGGCCGGATGATCCTTCCGATCGGCACGACCACGGTGCGCAGCCTCGAGAGCCTTCCCACGAACCCCGCCGCACTCGAACGCGCCAACCGCGAGGGCTACCACGGCACGACGAACCTCTTCATCCGCCCGGCCGACGCGGGTGAGCCGTCGTTCCCCTGGCGGTTCACCGACGCGCTGATGACGAACTTCCACCTCCCGCGCTCAAGCCTGCTCGCCCTGGTCGCCGCGCTCCCGGGGGTCGGCATCGACCGGCTCAAGCAGTGGTACGAGTTGGCCGTGCGGGAGCGATACCGCTTCTATTCCTACGGCGACGCGATGATTCTTCTGTAGCGATGCGCTGAATGGACCGAACCCAGCCGCGGCATCTCGGGTAGACTAGGGAATATGGCTCGTCGCGATCTACCACCGCCCTACGAGGTCATGCGTCGCAGCGTGTCCCAGCCGCCCCGATCTGGCGCAGCCGGATCATCCACGCCCTTGGGTGACGCAACAACCGGTGGGCAGACGGCCCCGCCCGAGCAGGACCGCGCTCCCTCCGTGACCGACGAGCAGACCCCCCTGACCGGCGCCGCCATGGCCGGCGAGGTCATCTCCGGCAGCCTCGACGCTCTGCTGGGCAAGCGGCACCCCCTGATCCTGCGCGTGCCCAAGGGCTACCTGGTGCTCCTGGGCCTGCTTCTATTGGGCGTGCTGGTGCTGGCCTTTTGGACCGGTCACAGCCTCGGCTACCGCAGCGGCATGAAGGAGGGCCGGGCGAGCATCGAGGCCCAACTGCCGCCGATTGGGGCGTTTACGTCGTCCGGCGCTGATTCGGTCAAGCCCGTCGGCTCGCCGGTCGTGACGGGGCAGGCCGCAGCCGTCGATCCCAAGGCCCTTGCGCGGATCAATAGCCCCACGCGGGCCCAAGACCCCCGGCAGGAGGGGATGAACTACCTGGTCCTGGCCCACTGCTCGGAGGACGAGGCCCGCAAGCTCGTGAGCTTCCTGTCCGAGCAGGCCCTTGAAAGCGCCGCGTTCCTTCCGCATAATAGTTCTCTTTTCCAGGTCGTGGTGCTGCGGGGCTTTACCGCCGAACAGCTCTCGACCGACGCCAACGATCTGCGCCAGCGGCTCCTGTCCCTCGGACGGCTCTGGCAGCAGCGTTACGGCGGAGCGGACTTCCAGCGCAACGGGATCTACCCAGCCAAGTACCAGGGTGAATCCGTCGCCGCCATGATCATGCAAGGGAGCAGGCCATGAGTATCGATCGCAGCCTCCGCGTCGGCGGGGGACTCGCCCGTCACCGCAATGTGCTCAGCCGCGCCGAGCGCATCACCAAGCTGTCAGCGACCGGCAAGTTTGACCCCAAGACCGGTGACCCCCTGGGCCTGCCGAAGGTCGCCAATCGCAAGGTCGTGGCCAAGACCGAGAAGAAGGTCAAGGTCGCTGACGGTACCGACGCCACCGCCGCGGCTCCTGGCGTCGCAGCTCCCGCCGCCGCAGCTCCGGCCGCCCCCGCCGCCAAGGCCGGCGGCAAGCCGGCTGGCAAGGGCAAGTAATCGCGACGTGGCCGCGTTGGATGAGCGTGCCCGCCGTCCGCGACGTTGATGGGCCGGTGGGCGTCGATCTTTTGATCGATGGGTATAGGGTACAGGGTATGGCGTAGGCGCCTGATATCCTGCCCACGTTCATTGGTCTCGCTACCCCCGTACCCCGTGCCCCATCCATGCTCAACCCCGACCGCTTCATCGCCGACCGTGTCCGGGGCATCGAGGCCTCGGGCATCCGCAAGGTCTTCGAGCTCGCCCGCCAGCTCAAGGACCCGATCAACCTCTCGATCGGCCAGCCCGACTTCGACGTCCCCGAGCCGATCAAGCAGGCGGCCGCCAACGCCATCGCCCGCGGCCTCAATTCCTACACCGTCACCCAGGGCATCGCTGAGCTGCACCAGCGCATCGGCCAGAGCATGGCCCGCGAGCTGCCGAACTGGACGCTCACGGCCCAAGGTGGTGACAGCCAGGTCTTGATCACCTCCGGCGTCTCCGGCGGCCTGCTGCTGGCGTTCATGGCCTGCCTCAACCCCGGCGACGAGGTCATCCTCGCCGACCCCTACTTCGTGATGTACAAGCACCTCGTCACGCTCGTCGGGGCCAGGCCGGTGTACGTCGACACCTACCCCGATTTCCGCCTCACCCCCGCCAGGGTCGAGCCGCTGGTCACGCCGCGGACCCGGATGCTCCTGTTCAACAGCCCCTCGAACCCCACCGGCGTGGTCAGCTCCGAGGCCGACTGCAAGGCGATGGCCGACCTGGCCAAGTACCACAACCTGCTCCTGCTCAGCGACGAGATCTACGACGAGTTCTGCCACGAAAAGACGCCCCGCCCCCACACCGGCCTGGTCGCCTGCCCCACCCCCGCAGCCTACTCTGACCAGATGCTCCTGATGCGCGGCTTCTCCAAGACCTACGCCATGACCGGCTGGCGCCTGGGCTACGTCGTCGGCCCCAGGGCACTGATCGAGCAGATGACCAAGCTCCAGCAGTACTCGTTCGTCTGTGCCCCCTCGATGGTGCAGGTGGCCGGCGTGCTGGCGATGGACGTGGACATGTCCGAGCACGTCGCCGCCTACCGCCGCAAGCGCGACATGGTCGTCGAGAAACTCAGCGGCACATTCGATCTGGTCACCCCCGACGGGGCGTTCTACGCCTTCCCCAAGGTGCCGCAGAAGCTCGGCCTGACCGCCAGCCAGTTCGTGGAAAAGGCCATCGCCCGCGGCGTGGTGATCATCCCCGGCCACGTCTTCTCCGAGCGCGACACCCACTTCCGCATCAGCTACGCCACCAGCGACGAAAAACTCGCCCGCGGACTGGACATCCTCGTGGAGTTGGCGAGCGTTTAGCGGCGGATCGAAGATCCGCGTGCCGACAGGATGGATCACGCCTGCCGGTCGATGTCCAACCCGATGTCCAGCGACGGGGCCGAGTGCGTCAACGCCCCGATCGAGATCAGGTCCACCCCCGCCTCGGCGATCGCCCGCACGGTCTCCAGTCGCACGCCCCCGCTGGCCTCGAGCAGCACCTTGGGCGCGGTCTTGTCACGCATCGCCACGGCCTGTTTGAGCACTTCCGGGGGCATGTTGTCCAAGAGGACGCGGTCGATCCCGCCATCCCGCGCCGCACGCAGCACCGCCGCGAGCTGGTCCAGCGCGTCGACCTCGATCTCCACGAACCTCGGCCGCGGAGATCGCTTCGCCGCCATCGCCGCCAGTTGCCTGGCCGCATCCTCGATCCCCCGCGTCGAGAGGTGGGCGATGTGGTTGTCCTTGACCAGCACCGCATCGTAGAGCCCCATCCGATGGTTCGCCCCACCGCCGCAGACCACGGCGTATTTCTGCAACGCCCGCAGCCCCGGCAGCGTCTTACGCGTGTCGATGATCCGCGCCTTCGTCCCCGCGATGAGCGTGACAAACCGGTTCGTCAGCGTGGCGATGCCGCTAAGGTGCGTCATGAAATTGAGCGCCACCCGCTCGATGGCCAGGATGCTCCGCAGGGGACCGTCCAGCGTGGCGATCCTATTCGCCGACGCGAGCACCTGCCCATCCTCCCGATGCGTCGTCAACGTCACGGCCTTGTCGTACCGCTCGACAATCTCGGGAACGATCGCCGCCCCCGCCAGGACGCCCCCCTGGCGGGCCTGAAAGACAGCCGTCGCCCGCTGATGGGCGTCGACGACCAGCTCGCTGGTGACATCAATCCCCGCCGGCCCCAGGTCCTCCTGCCGGGCCTGACGGAGCAGCGACGCCAGGTCGTCGCGCGTGATGTAAGACCACAGGTCGGGCATGTCCGTGTCACTCGCCGCGTGTGACGAAGCTCACACGATACGTCGGCACGTCCCCCTCGGCCAGCGGCGTCAGACGCACGCTGTCGCCGGGCAGCACCTCGTGTCGGCGGTAGAGATCACGCCACCTTCGCCACTGGATCAGGCCGCTGTGGTGCCGGCGGGTGTCCACCCGCTCGCCGCCGGGAAGGATGAACCTGCATCGCTCGACTTGCCGTCCTCCGAGCATTCTGTCCGGCAGCCTCAGGTAGCCGTTGCGGATCGCCCCATCGGTGATGGGCACGCAGAGCGTGTCGGCCTTCTCGCCACGCTTCCGCGGCCGGGGCAGGTCCGGCAGCACCCACCACGCCACGCCCTGCGATCGCGGGATCCGCGGCAGAGCGGTCGACGCCGTCACGGGCCTGACGTGCGTCAGCCAGATGAGCGTGGCGTACCGGCTCGACGCCTTGAGCTTCCAGTACGCGTCATCGCCGCCGATCAGCCCGCCGTAATCCCGCCGGATCGCCCGCACGCCCGTCGGCGTCAGCTCCTCGAAGAACATCACCCGTCCCGCCACGGCCGTCCCGAGAACCGGTCCGCACGACTGCTTGAGGTAGATCGTCTGGCCCGTCTCCACCCGCCGGTATGGTGCCAACGGCCCGCGCGTCAGCCGGCTCTCGACGGTCTTGTGCCCCTCGAGGATCGCGTTGAGGTATGGCAAGCGCAAGATGGCCACATGCACGGGCATGCAAGCAGAATATCACATCGCCCCCAAACCCAACCCCTACTCCAGGTACGTGTACCCCTCCAGCCCCGACTCATAGAACGCCAGAAGCTGCCGGGACTCCGCGATCGTCATCCGGTCCTCGCGCACCGCCCGCTCGACGCGCTGGCGCATCGTCCGCTTGAGCTGGTCGGCCGAGAACTGCACGTACTCGAGCACCTCGCGGACCGAGTTGCCCTCGACAAGCTCCTCGATCATCGGCTTGCCGTCATCCGCCAGCGAGACGTGCACCGCGTGCGTGTCGCCGAAGAGGTTGTGCAGGTCGCCGAGGATCTCCTGGTACGCCCCGACCATGAAGGCCGCCAGGTAATACGGCTCGGTCGGCGTGGCGCTGTTGCCCGGGCTGTTGCCGTTGTCGTCGATGACGACACGAAGCCCGTGCAGGTCGATGACCCTGCGCACGCCGCTCGGGCTGATGAAGCGATCGACCTTCCCGTCCGAGTCGCAGGTCATGTCCGCCAGGATGGCCCGGTGTTCCGGCCGCTCACCCAGCCGGTGGATGGGCATGATCGGGAAGATCTGCCCGATGGCCCAGGAGTCCGGGATCGACTGGAAGATCGAGAGATTGCAGAAGTACGTCTCCGCCAGCGTCTGCTCGAGGTGGGCGAACTCCTTGGGGATCGAGTCCGAATCACGCAGGATCTGCAGCGCCTTGCCGCAGATCGCGAAGTAGAGCCGCTCAGCCAGCGCTCGATGGCTCAGCGTACAGTAGCCGAGGTTGAAGAGGTTGAGCGTCTGCTCCCAGGCCATCTCCGCGTCGTGGTAGTCCTCGCGGAGTGTCTTGCCCGAGATGCCGCGGTAGGCGTCGACCAGGTTCCGCACCGGCTCGGGCAGCTTGCGCGCGTCCTCGTCCGAGAGCGACAGGTCCAGCCCGTCCTCATCGACCAGGCTGCTCGACCCCACCACGTCGAAGACCAGCACGCTGAAGTACGAGACGATCGCCCGCCCGCTCTCGCTCATGATCGTCGGGTGCTTGACCCCGGCCTTGTCGCACACCTGCCGCAGGAAGAAGACCACGTCGTTGGCGTACTCCTGCATCGAGTAATTCACGCTCGAGGACGAACTGGTCTTCGTCCCGTCGTAGTCCACGCCCAGGCCGCCACCGACGTCCAGGTACTGAAGGTTCGCCCCCTCCCGGCAGAGCTCGACGTACACGCGCGATGCCTCGGTGATCGCCTTCTTGACCTGGTGGATGTCCGAGATCTGACTGCCCAGGTGATAGTGCAGGAGCTGCAGCGCTTCCTCCATGCCCTCCTCGCGCAGGTACGCCAGCGCGTGCAGGATCTGCGCCACCGTCAGCCCGAACTTGGACTTGACGCCTCCCGACCCCTCCCATCGTCCCGCGCCGCGGGCCGCGAGCTTGACCCGCACCCCGATCGTGGGCTTGACGTTGTGCAGCTTGGCGTACTTGACGATCAACTGCAGCTCGCTGAACTTCTCGACCACCGGGATGATCCGCTTGCCCATCTTCGCCGCCAGGATCACCCCCTCGATGAACTCCGCGTCCTTGAACCCGTTGCAGATGATCGGCGTGCGGTCGTCCTCGACCATCGCCATCACCGCCAGGAGCTCGGGCTTGCTGCCCGCCTCGACGCCGAAGCCGTACTGATTGCCCCAGCGCAGGATCTCCTCGACCACCTGCCGCTGCTGGTTGACCTTGATCGGGTACACGCAGTGGTACCCGCCCTGGTAGTTGAATTCCCTAATCGCCCCGGCGAAGGCGTCGTGCAGCTCGCCCAGGCGGTGCCGGAGGATGTCGCCGAAGCGCACCAGGATCGGCGAGAGGATCCCGCGCTGATCCAGCTCGTCGACCAGTTCCTTCAGATCAATGCTGCGGGTCGGGTCAGCCGTGGGGTGCACGGCGACGTGGCCCTTGTCGTTGATCGAGTAGTAGCGGTGCCCCCAGCTATCGATCCCGTACAACGCGGCCGAGTCCGCGACGGACCATTGGGTCGTGTTCTTGTGCGATTGTCCGTTGCCGGACGGCTCGGTGAGTGTCTCTCCGCTCGGGCTGTACGTTTGCGTCAATTCCTTACCACCTCGTTCTTCAGGGGATGCTAGGGACCGGTCACGTGCCGGCCGCGGCGTGCACGACCGAGGAGACGCTGTTGCGCTGCCGTTGGGCGGCGTCCATCTCCTGCCCGGTCGGGCTGCGGCCCGAGGACATCATGTTGATGAAGCAGTCGAACAGATACCGTGCGTCGTGTGGCCCGGGGCTGGCCTCGGGGTGATACTGCACGGCGAAGATCGGCATGTCAGGGTGGCGGAAGCCCTCGAGCGTTCCGTCATTAAGGTTGACGTGTGTCGGCTCACCGCCGACCTTGCGCAACGACTCAAGCTCAATGCCGAATCCGTGGTTCTGGCTGGTGATCTCGACCTTCCGCGTGTGCAGGTTCTGCACCGGTTGGTTGCCGCCGCGGTGGCCGAACTTGAGCTTGAATCGGTTGGCGCCCATGGCCAGACCCAACAGTTGCAGCCCCAGGCAGATGCCGAAGATCGGCACCTTGCCCTTGAGTTGACGCAGCGAGTTGATCGTCGGCGTCACGGGGTCCGGATCGCCCGGTCCGTTGGACACGAACAGGCCGTCCGGCTTGTATTCGAGGATCTTTTCCGGGGGCGTGTCGTAGGGCACGAGTGTCACGTTGCAGCCGGTGTCCACCAGGTTGCGCAAAATGTTCCGCTTGGCCCCGCAGTCGATGGCCACGACGTTGAATGGCCGATCGGGCGCGGGCACCTGCCCCTGGATGGGTCGCCAAGTCCCCAGGTCTTTGTCCCACCTCATCGGTTGGCGGATGGTCACGTCCTTGACGATGTCGCGGTCGAGCAGGCCCGGCGACTGCCTGGCCATCTCCACCAGGTCGGCGTCACTGAGTTTGCTGTCCGTCGACAGCACCCCATCCATGGCCCCGGTCGTGCGGAGCTTGCGGACCAGGGCTCGCGTGTCGATGCCCGTGATGCCCGTGACGTTCTGACTGGCCAGCCACGTCTCGAGTTTTTGATCCGCACGAAAATTGCTCGCGGCGTCGGAGAGCTCGCGGACAATAAAGCCCCGCACGAAGATCTGCCGCGACTCGAGGTCCTCGGGATTGACGCCGTAATTGCCGATCAGGGGATACGTCATCGTCACGATCTGTCCCAGGTAGGACGGATCGGTCAGGATCTCCTGATAGCCGGTCATGGACGTGTTGAAGCACACCTCGCCGTCGATGGATCGTGGCGTCAGGTCGCCGAAGGCGCGCCCTCTGAACAGGCTGCCGTCTTCCAGGGCCAGCCGTGCGGCCGGGCCGTCGTGAGCGTGGTCGATGATCGCCATATGGACGGTAGTGTAGCGGCCGTACGCCCGCATTCCAGCGACACGGCGCCCCGGAAGTGAGATTGGTGAAAATAGACCGTCACCGACCGGTCGGCCTGACCGGGTCGATCGGCACGCGCGGGTAGTCCGCGTCGCCGTTCGCCTGGACCTCCCGCTCGATCGCCCGCATCACCGCCAGCACGACGTCCTCCCGCCAAGGCGGCCCCGCCACCTGCACGCCCACGGGCATCCCTGTGCTGCCTCGCTCGATCTTCCGGCGGATCAGCCGGTCGACGATCTCCACGCCGGGCCGCCGGTCGCTCTCCTCGCCCAGCCGGACGCGCGTCACCGGCGCCACCCCCGCCGGGAGGCCCAGGGCGTTGTAGAGCACCGTGTACATGCCCGTGAAGGCCCCGATGTTAGCTGTGCCGTGGGGCAGCGCCACCGTGCCCGTCGTCGGCCCCAGCACAGCGTCAAGTCGCTGCCGACGCATCGCTTCGAGGAAGAACTGCCGGTACGCCACGTGCTCAGCCCGCGCCTCCTCGATTCGCTTCCGGGGGTCGGGCAGGATGCGCAGGAGCACGCCTAACCTTCGCTGGCCCAGGACGTCCAGACACCCCGCCAGAGCGGAGGCGATGCCCTGCCGCATCGCCAGGGGATGAACCGACGCCGCCGCACAGGGGGCCACCCTGTCCTTGCCCAGGAACTCCTTGAGCCGCTCCGGCCCCCGTGCGAAGGCCGAAGCGAAGAACACCGCCACCGCCCGCGCCGGATCGGGCAAGGTGAACGATTCGACGATCGCTCCAGCCCTGGACAGCGCCTCCGCGGCTTCGCGCACCGCCCGCCGGATCGCCGGCGAGGGATCGAGGATCCCGTCCCACACATACACACCGACCCGCATCCCCCGAACGTCCGTGGGAATCTGGGTAGGCCAGTCGCTGTGCTCCACCCGCTTGTCCACGTCGCGCCACCCGCCCGCAGCCAGGACCGACATGCCCAGCACCAGGTCATCCACGCATCGTGCCATCGGCCCCGCCTGCTGAGGCGTGTAGGTCGACCCGTCGTCAAAAATGGCATGCCCGAGCATCGAGAACCGCCCGTGCGTGGCCTTGAGCCCGCAGATAGCGCAGGCGTGACTCGGCTGGCGGATGCTCCCCGCCCCGTCGCTGCCCAGCCCCAGGGGTGAGCCACCACAGGCGATGATCGCGCCCTCGCCGCTGGTCGATCCCCCAGCGGACCGTTTGAGGTTCCACGGATTGTTGGTCCGGCCATAGAGCGGGTTGTCCGATTCGAAGCTCGTCATGAGCTGGGGCAGGTTCGTCTTGCCCAGGACGATCGC
>JADZCW010000211.1 GCA_020851395.1 Phycisphaeraceae bacterium | reverse complement strand
GGTGCAGGTCTGGCACTCGATGCACTTGTTGGTGTCGAAGATGTAGGCGACCTGCCGCTTGAGCGGAGTGGCCTCGTAGGGGTACTCCATGGGCCGGCCGATGTGCCAGTTGTCGTGCTGGGGCATGGTGAGTTCTCGCGTTCACGAATGGGCGGTCAGCGCTGGACGAAGCCGCCGGCGATGAAGGTTTTGAGCGTGTTGTTCTCGTATGTCGGGCGCAGGCCGATCTGGGCCGGCCGCCACAACCCCTTGCCATCGAGGCCCCCGGCCTCGGCCCGGGTGATGCGGACCATCGCCTCGCGCGGAGCGCCGGTGGGGCAGTGCACGTCGGGGACGAAGCCCTGCGTGATGACCTGGGAGAGCATCTCCTTGACGTTGAGCGAGTCGGTCATCATGGTGGGCTTGATGTAGCCTCGGGTGCAGCTCTGGTGACAGCCGCTCCGGAAGAGGGCCTGGTATCCGGTCTCCTGGCTCTTGGCCAGGCCGATGGGGCTGTTCAGGGCGGCCATCACCGAGCTGTAGGTGGCGGCGTAGGCGTTGTGCCACATGCGGGTGACGCCGGGCGGCGTGCCGGGGTAGTAGCGAGCCCGGGCCAGCAGGCGTGCGACCTTGTAGAGCTCGGGCTTGTCCTGCCAGCCGCGGAACGGCCGGTCGTGCGGGTCGGCGTCGATCCAGACGTAGTCCCCGTCCTCGATGCCCAGGCTCTTGGCGTCCCGCGGATGGATGTCGACGTACATCTCGCTGACCCCGGGCATCCGTCGGTCCTCCCGTCGCATGTCGCCGAACGGGCCGAACCAGACGGCGATGATGTCCAGGTCGGTCGGGGTGGTGTGAGCCCCGTGGCGGTACTTGGGGGTGTGGAAGATGAACTGGTAGCCGTATTGGTTGAGTGGATGGCGGGTCGCCAGCAGCTCCTCGACGGTCTTGATCACATGCCGGGCCTGACGCACGTCGCCCCTGAGGTCATCGCGCGACACGCCGTAGTCTTCCGGGCTCTTGGGCCGCAGCAGGGGGTGCGCGGCGGCGACGATGACGTTGGGCTCGTAGAAGGTCGAGTCGATCGGCTCGCGGTGCAGCACCAGGTTCTCGCCGCTGTCCATGAACTCGGGCTCGTCGCGGTAGAACTCCAGCCGGCCGGTGCGCGTGTACCAGGGCCGGCTCTCCTGGCTCTGCTCCATCCCGACGTACTTGGGGTAGGTGCGGGTCTGAAGAATCACCGGGATCCCTTCGGCGGCCTTGGCCTCGATCTCCTGGATCCGGTAGCCGCGCGTGGCGTTCGAGCCGTCAAGGATTCGCTGCAGATACGGCCGGGCCTGTCCCTCGCGGACGAACTTCCAGTAGGCCGCGTGCCGGTCGTCGCCGGTGTGCCTGCCGATCGCTTCGCAGAGCCCCGCGGCCACCTCCAGGTCGCTGCGGGTGTCGTGGATGCGCGGCAAGGGCGTGGCGGGGAACAGGTACAGGAAGGGGTTGGTCACGCTGATCGTCAGGTCCGGGTACTTCATCTCGGCCCAGCTGTCGACGGGGAAGACCACGTCGGCGTACTCGCAGCTGGTCGTCCACCACCACTCGTTGATGGCCACGAACTCCACGCGCCGCAGCGTGTTGAAGACCAGGTCGTAATGGCCCTTGACGTTGCCCAGCAGCGAGTTGCTATTCGAGACGTGGATGCTCTTGGTCGGGGTGGGCAGGTGCGTCTTGCCCGTCAGCACCGTCTTGCCCATCCTCAGGATGTGTTCGCCGTGGTTGAAGTAGTGGACCGACTCGGGCTGCCAGTAGCGTCTGACCTCGGCCGGGCCGTCGGGGTCGGTCTGGACGCGGAAGGGGTTCTCGGCCATGTAGTTGACCACGCCGTTGAGGAACGCCCCGCGGTAGTTGCCGGCGAATGATCCGACGTTGCCGCCGGGGAATCCGACGTTCCGCGTCAGCGCGGCGACGAGGAAGACGGCCCGGTCCTTGAGGTCGTTGTTGAAGAACTGATTCGGTCCCATGCCCATGCAAAAGAGCGTCTGCTGGGGGTTGGCGGCGATCTGCCTGGCCAGCGAGCGGATGGCCGCGGCCGGGGCCCAGGTGAGTTTCTCCACCTGCTCGGGCGTGTAGCTCGCGTCGAGCATCTGCCGGGTCACGTCGAACACGGTGCGACACTCGACGGTCCGCCCGTCCGCGAGCCTGACGGTGACGGCGCCCGCGAGCGCTGGCTCGACGCCAATCTCGGCGAAGAACGCGCCGACCTGGCCGCGGCCGATCGCCGTCGGCTTGGCTTGTTTGGCGTCCCAGACGACAAAATCGCCCCAATCATCGCGCCTCGCTTGGGCCACCACGGCCTCCGCCTGCTGATGCGGCAGGGGAGGTTTCTGGCCGGTCTTGAGCACCGTCAGGCCGTTGTCCGATGCCGCCTGCGCCCGGTCGGACCATACCTCGGCCGCTCGAAGCATCTGGCCCGTGTCCATCCGCACCAGGCAGGGCAGGTCGGTGTTGGCCGCGATCCAAGCGGCGTCGTAGAGCTTCTCGGCGATCAACGTCTGGGCGATGCCCAGGGCCAGGGCCGGCGTGGTGCCCGGGCGGACGACCAGGGCCTCGTCGGCCTTGCAGGTCGTGGCGCTGTACTCGCAGGCGATGACCACGACCTTGGCCCCCTTCATCCGGGCCTCGGTCAGCCAGTGGGCGTCGGGCATCTTGGTGCAGATCCAGTTCATCCCCCAGACCAGGATCAGCTTCGCGTACTCGACGTTGCACAGGTCGAAGTCCACGGTCTGCTGACCGGTGACCATCGGGTGGCCCGGCGGCAGGTCGGTGTGCCAGGAGTAGTTGTCCCAGCCCCGGGCGCCCAGGGCCTTGTCCGGCCCCGTGCCGCGCAGTTTGTCGTCGAGCAGGGCCATGGCGTTGGCGATGCGGTACTGGGCAAAGATGCGCGTGATGCCCAGGGCGGCCATGCCCCCGCGGAACTTGAGCACCTGTGTGCCGGCGCCCTGCGTGGTCTGGACCATCAAGGGGTCGTAGCCCTGTGCCAGCAGTTTCTGTTGGCCCTCCTCGCCGCTGTAGGTCCGGGCGATGTCGGTCATCGCCTTGGCCGAGTAGGCGAGCGCCTCGTCCCACGTCACCGCCTCCCACGCGTCAAAGCCGCGGCGGAGGTACTTATCGGCGTCGACCGCCCCGGTCTTGGGGTCGCGTGGCATGCCGTCGTCGACCCACTGCTTGAATCCCTTGCGGATCATCGGTTTCTTGCAGCGACGATCGCCGTAGAAACGCCTGACCAGGGCCAGGCCCTTCTGGCAGACGCGCGGCTCCCAGCGCTGGCTGGCCCGCCGGCCGTCAAGATCCTCCGCAAGGTGGAACTTGTAGGTCGGGCTGATGCGGGTGACCACGCCGTTCTTCACGTGAGCGTTGAGAAGGCAGTTGTGTGTGTCGTTGGGAGCGCAGAGGAAGGTGAACGTTGAGTCGCTGTGGTACAGGTCGCGGTAGACCTTCTCCCAATCGCGTGCGGGATACTGGTCGAAGGGGTTGTCCACCGAAACCGGCGCCAGGGCGGCAACGGCGGCCATCGCGTGACGACTGAGCAGGGTGGTCGAGGCCCCGGCGGCCATGAGTGAGAAGAGGAACTGGCGACGGGACAGGGGGGGCAGAGGCGGGCCGGCGGTCGAGAGAGGGCGGGAGGTGGTCCGCGGCGGCAACTCGGGACGATCTGACGCATGGTCCATGGTGGTGCCAGCCTTTCCGGCCTGGGGGCGAATCAAGGAAACACGGACTATGATTTCGTTATTTGGCAATGTAATATAGAGGACCAGAGACGTCAAGGGCCCGGCCTGGAGCCGGCCTCGCCGCGGGTCGTGGACGGCGCACGCAAGGCCTCTGCCCCGTAAGCGGCTGTCTCAGAGGGACCCACCAGCATGCTCCCGCAAAGCAAGACCACCCAGCACGCCATCGGGGCCATCAGCCGTCTGGCCGAGGTCTACCCCCAGGCCGACGTGTGGCTCTCGGCCACGGACATCGCCGAGGCCCGCAGCCTGCGCAAGTCGGCGACGGCCAAGGTGCTCTCGGTCCTGGCTCGCGAACACCTGGTGGTCGGATCGCCAGGCCCTGGCGGCGGATACAGGCTCTCGAAGCGTCCGGGCGACATCACCCTCTGGGACGTGGTCCGCCTTTTTGATCGCGACGCCCCGCTGGCGTGTCCCTACGGGCCGAACTGGTGCGGCAACCAGGAGCCCTGCCCGATGCACGACTCGCTGGCCGCGCTCCAGCAGGCTGTGGAGTCCTACCTCCGCGCCACGACGTTTGACGCCTTTGCCCATCAACTGCGACCGGAGCAGGCCCCGCGAAAGAGTCGGCCCGCTCGGGGATGAATGCCCGGCCTCTCGGCACGCCCAGGCTGGCCCTCGGCGGGCGGATCGGGCTTGACAATCACGGAAATAAACATCAAAATATCATTGGTTCGACGGTGGGCCCACCATGACTGTCACCTCCCTCACCGCCCCGCAGGACACTCCCCCCCCCACGGTCGCTACGCCGTGCAGGCCAACCCATTGGTGGGCCCGCCCGCTGCTGGGCCTGATCCTGTCCCTGACGTGGCTGGCGTTCTGTAGTCTGCTGTGGACCTATCCAGCGTTTCGCGAGACCCACCCTCAGGTGCGACGAGGGGACTTGGCTTTCTTCGCCTGGGGCTGGGGCGCTGCACAGGGGGCGATGCTGCTGCTGTGCTGTTTCGTGGCCTGGGCCGTGCCCTCGCGGATGCGACGCGGCGGGGGGGACGCCGCCATGCTGCTGTGCGCCACGACGGTCCTCGCCGGCCTGGTGGTGATCGGGCTGCGAGGCGTCGAGTGGGCACGCTGGGGCGGGCCGCGCATGTTCAACGTGCCTACCGCGCCGACAACCCCCACCCTCGCGTCGACGCCGGCGCGGGCTCGAACGGCCCCAGCGACTGATCCGGGGGCGGGGGCGGGCGTCTTTGCCCGTACGTGCGCCTCGTGCCACGGGAGCAAGGGCCAAGGCGTCGCCGGCGTGGCGCCGGCGCTCATGCCCAGCGATTTCGTGCGTCAATCCAGCGCCAGCCAGCTCGCCGCCGTGATCACTCTGGGGCGGCAGCCCAATGACCCCGCCTCGAGGACGGGCAAGATGATGCCCGCCAGGGGGGGAAATCCGTTCCTAAGTGATGCCGATATCGCCGACATCGTCGCCTTCCTGCATCTGGACTCCGACCCGGGCGAGACCAATGCTGACAAAACGGATGCGGGCAAGGTGGAGGAGCCGCCCGCCGCGGCCGACGTGCCTCGCTGGGTGCTCCCGCCGCCGCCGGCGGGTCCTGCGGGGCTGTCACCAGCGTTCGCCCCGCGTCCGCCCACTGAGCCCTTGCCGGCCCAGGTGCGCCAGCTCCAGCCGTCCGTGTCCGAGCGAGCGATGGCCCCCATGGCCGCGGTGCTCAGCGGCACGCACGGCCTGCTGGTGCTGGTCGGCATCGGCCTCATGGCCGCGGCGATGGGGCACGCGTACCTAAACCCCACGGACACTCGAGCGCAGGGCCTGGCCCGATTCACCCGGCTCTATTGGCTGGGGCTTGTCCTGACCTGGGCGATGATCTTCCCGCTGCTCTACCTCGTGTAACGGCGTCCGCCATGCCGCGACAGACATCCATCCTCGACCCAGAGACGCCGCACCAGACGGCATGGCCTGCCCGCGTGAACGGAACGCATCAGACCCCGTTGCTGGATCGCTGTCGGCGTCGCGTCACCTACCTGCGGCTCTCGCTGACCGAGGCCTGCGCGATGCGATGCGTCTACTGCCGGCCGCGTCGGCACGGCGTCGCGATGGATCGTCCGCTGCTCAGCGTGCATGAGATCGGCCAACTGGTCGAGCACCTGACGGCGCATCACGGGCTGCGAAAAGTTCGTCTGACAGGCGGCGACCCGACCAGCCGACCCGATCTGACGGCGATCATCGAACGCATCGCTGCCGTGCCCGGGATCGAGGACCTGGCCATGACGACTCATGGCCTGACGCTGGCTGGCCACGCGGCCGAGTATGCCCGCGCGGGGCTGCGGCGGGTCAACGTCTCGCTGGACACGCTGGACCGCGATCGGTTCGAGAAGATGACCGGCGTGGATGGCCTGACCAACATGCTCGCCGGGCTGGAGGCCGCCGAGAGTGCCGGGCTGCATCCGATCCGGATCAACACCGTGGTTGTTCGTGGTCGGAACGACGGCGACCTGGCCGACCTGGCTCGCTGGTCCGCACGTCGCGGCTGGGACATCCGATTCATCGAGCTCATGCCCATGGGCCCGCTGGCGGCCGAATGGGCTGATCGTTACGTGCCCGAGGCGGAGATGCGGCGATCGCTCGGGCCGATCGTCCGGGACTGGGAGCCGATCGACCAGGGCCACGACGCCGCTCGCCGCTACCGTGTGACGTTCGAGGACGGCTCGACGACGACGCTGGGCTTCATCACCCCCATGAGCTGCAACTTCTGCGCCGCGTGCAACCGCATCCGCATCGCGTCGGACGCCACGCTCTACCCATGCCTGATGGACCGGCCCGGGCCGAGCCTGCTGCCGGCGTTGCGCCCGCGCTTTGACGCCGAGGCGATCGACCGGCTGATCGAGACGGGCCTGTCGAACAAGCGTCCCGAACACCCCGCCCAGGGCCATGTTGCGATGGTCCAGCTTGGAGGTTGACCATGCCCCGCGTAGATACGTCAGCCGAATCGTCGGGCCGATTGCCGGGCCCGTTCAAAGCCTTTATCGAGAGGTACCCGCTCCTGGGCCAGGCGCACGAGTCGGTGGCGCACGCCGTCGAGGCCGCCGGGCCGCTGGACCGCAAGACACTCGAACTGGTCAAGATCGGCGTCTGCTTGGGCGCGGGGCTCGAGTCGGCGCTGCGGTCGCACGTCCGCCGGGCGACGAGAGCGGGCGCCGACATCGCCGAGATCGAGCAGGCGATCCTGCTGGGGATGAACACCTGCGGACTGCCCCGAACCGTCGCCGCCTGGACCTGGGCCCATCAGCAGTTCGATCGTGACCGCGTGGAGAGCGAGGCGGCGCGATGATCCTGAAAGTCCAACTCTTCGGCCCCCTGGCCCGAACCGCGTCATGTCGTGTGCTGGATGTGGAATGGCCCGTCGCCGAGAGAGCATGCGCGGTGGAGGTGATGCACCGTCTGGCTGAAGGGAATCCGATGTTGCGGCCGCTGCTCACCGGCGCGCGGCTGGCGGTCAATGGTCAGTACGCAGGCCCCGAGGATCTCGTCACCGAATCAGACGAATTAGCAGTCATTGCCATGGTCAGCGGCGGATGAGCGCACAAGTTTCCATCCTCGACGGTCCCCTGGCCGCGTCGTCGCCTGGCGCCTACGGCGGCGGGGCGGTGATCTGCTTCGAGGGCGTGGTCAGGCCCACGGAAGACGGGCGGCCCGTCGAGGCTCTGGACTATGAGGTCTACGAGCCGATGGCCCAGCACACACTCGAGCAGCTTGCCGGGCAGGCGGTCAGTCGGTTCGGCCTGCTGGTCGTGGAGGTCGAGCACAGCCGTGGGCGTGTGCCCGCCGGCGCGTGCTCGTTTCGACTTCGCGTGACGTCGTCTCACCGGGCCGCGGCGCTCGAGGCGACGGCCTGGTTCATCGACCGCATGAAACAGGAAGCGCCGATCTGGAAGCATGCGGTCTGGGCCGGAACGACGGAGGTGACCCCATGACCAGTGCCGCGCCCGAAAGACCCACGATCACATCGTGGCCACGCCCCGACGCCGCTCTGACGGCGCTGTGCGATCTCGTGCAACCCATGCCGACGCGCACAATCACCTGCGCCGAAGCCGCCGGGCTTGTCCTGGCCGAGTCGATCCACCTGGATCGCCCCAGCCCAGCGTGCGATGTCAGCGCCATGGACGGCTACGCCGTGCGTCTGACGGATCGGTCGCAGGATCAATTGCCCGTCCATGGCGAGGTTCAGCCCGGGGAGCCCGCACCGACGATGCCGCCCGGCATGACCGTGCGTGTCTTCACCGGCGCCATGATTCCCGGCCAGGCCCAGGCGGTCATCCCACGCGAGCAGGTGATGGAGCTGCCGGGAGCGATCCGATGGTCTCCGGGGCTGGAGGTCCGCGCCGGTCAGCACATCCGCCGGCAGGGGGAAAACAGTCCCGCGGGCCGTGTGGCGACCGAGGCCGGACGAGTGTTGACCTCGCCGATGCTCGCGGCCATAGCCGCCTGCGGCGCCGCCGAGGTGCGGGTGCATATGCCCGTCCGAGTCGGTGTGCTGATCACGGGAGGGGAAGTGCTCGACGTGCACGCGTCACCCGATCCGTGGCAGCTTCGCGATGCGAACGGTCCCGCGCTGCTGGGGCTGCTAACCGGGCCGGCCTGGCTGACGCCGCTCGCGCCGCGCCGTGTGATCGATGATCCGCGGGCCATCGAGCGGTCGATCCGTGAGCTGCTCGATCAGTGCGACGCGCTGCTGGTGACCGGGGGCGTCTCGGCCGGCGACCACGATCACGTCCCGTCGGTGCTCAGCGATCTGGGGATGAGGATCGTCTTCCATCGCCTGACGATCCGGCCCGGCAAGCCCGTGCTCGGGGCGGTTGATGGGGCGGGACGTCCCGTCCTGGCCTTGCCGGGCAATCCCGTGTCGGTCATGGTCACCGCCCGTCGGCTCGCGGTCGCGGCGCTGCGCAAACGGGCGGGACTATCTCGGGCACAGCCCCTGCCTGAGATCGTCGAGGTGGCCGATGTCACCCGAGCCCCGGCGGGGCTGACGTGGTTCGCCGCGGCGAGGATCATCGAGCCCGGTCGGGTTCGTCTGACGCCGGGGATGGGATCCGGCGACTGGGTGACCGCGGCCGGCGCCGATGGATTTGTCGAGGTGCCGCCCGGCGAGCCGGCGAAGGGGCCTCGCCCCTTCTACCGATGGACGCTTGGCGAGTGAGGAGGTTGCCCATGACCACGTCCGGACTGACTCATCTTGACGATCAGGGAGCCGCCCGCATGGTCGACGTGGGGGACAAGCAGGTGACGTGGCGGCGGGCCGTGGCCGAGGGCTTCGTGCGCTGCGGGCCGGAATTGATCCAGGGCATCCGCCAGAACAGCCTGCGGAAGGGGGACCTGCTCCAGACCGCGCGTCTGGCGGGCATCCAGGCCGCCAAGCGCACGGACGAGCTGATCCCTCTCTGTCACACGCTGCCGCTGGACGACGTGAGCGTCGCGCTGAGCGTGCGGGACGAGGGGGTGGAGATCCGGGCCGAGGCCCGCGCCTGCTGGAAGACGGGCGTGGAGATGGAGGCCCTGACGGCCGTGACCGTCGCCGCCCTGACGATCATCGACATGGGCAAGGCCCTGGACAAAGGGATGGTGATCGAGGGCGTGCGGGTGATCGAGAAGTCCGGGGGCCGCGGCGGGACGTACCGGGCGGAAGGGGCGCGGACATGACTACCTGTCCTCGTGTGGCCGTGCTGACGCTCAGCGACCGCTGCTCTCGCGGCCAGACGATCGACACCTCGGGGCCGGCGCTGGCCGAGATGGTTCAACATCGCCTGGGCGCGGAGGTCGTGAGGCGCGCCTGCCTGCCGGACGATCGGGCGCTGATCGCGAAAGTGTTGCGTGACTGGGCGGACGATCCGGCGGCGCCGGACCTGATCCTGACCACCGGCGGCACCGGCCTGGCCCCGCGCGACGTCACGCCCGAGGCCACGCTCGAGGTGCTCGAACGTCGGCACAACGGGCTGATGGAACTCGTCCGGCGTCGCTGCTACGAGAAGACGCCGCGCGCGTACCTGTCGCGCGGCGAGGCCGGCGTGCGCCGGCGCACCTTGATCATCAACCTGCCCGGCTCGCGGCGCGGGGTGGTCGAATCGCTCGAAGCCCTGCTGGACATCTTGCCCCACGCCGTCGAGACCCTGCGCGGGGAGGTGCAGGACGACGGCCGTGCCGAGGCGGTTGCTCTGACGGGCAAGGTTGTGCGACACGAGGAGGGCCGATGATGGCGTCGGCCGGACTGGTCCTGGCGGTGTTCGTCGTGGCCGGCCTCTACGCCAGCGTGGGGCACGGCGGCGCCTCGGGTTATCTGGCGCTGCTGGCGTTGGCGGGTGAGCCGCCGGCGACCATTCGGCCCACGGCCCTGCTGCTGAACGTGCTGGTCTCGTCCATCGCGCTGTTCCGCTTCGCGGGCCGGGGGCATTTCCGTTGGCCGATCCTCCTGCCCTTCGCGGTGACGGCCGTGCCCTGCGCGTTCCTGGCGGGATGGGGGTGGTCGCTGGACACGCGGTACTACCGCGCGATGCTGGCCCTGGTCCTGGTCTACGCGGCCTGGCGGCTGGTCGCCGCCGGAGCGACGTCCATGGAGCCTGTCAGGGCGATTCCCCTGCGCTGGGCGTTGCCGCTGGGGGCCGTGATCGGGCTGGTCTCGGGGCTCATCGGCGTCGGCGGAGGCATCTTCCTCAGCCCACTTCTGATCATCTTCAACTGGGCCACCCCTCGTCAGACCGCGGCCGTCTCCGCGGCGTTCATCCTGCTCAGCTCCATCGCGGGCTTGGCAGGGTTGCTGCTTCAGCGCGGGCCGCTGGGGATCGAGCCCGGTCCCTTCGCCGCCCTCGCCGTCGCGGCGGTCCTCGGCGGCCTGGCCGGCTCAACATTGGGGGTGGCACGCTTCGACGCGATCCTTCTTCGCCGCATGTTGGCGGCCGTCTTGGTGGTCGCGGTGCTCAAGATGCTGGTCTAGCCGCACGAGCACGATGCCCACCGTGATCGGGGAAAGGACCGGCATGAACCTCCGACGGATTCCCGCCTACATCCTTGCCGGCGGCCGCAGCTCCCGCTTCGGCAGTGACAAGGCCCGGGCGTTGTTCCAAGGTCAACCTCTGATCGCACGCCAGGCGGCCCTGTTGTCGTCGCGGGCCAGACATGTGATCGTCGTGGCGCGACGGGCCGGCCAGTATCAGGATCTCGGCCTGACCACGATCGCGGATCTCCAGCCGGATCAGGGCCCGATCGGCGGCTTGCGGACAGCTCTTGCGCACCATCGCGAGAGCAACGAGGACGGATGGCTCATGCTGAGTTGCTGTGATCTGGTCATCCTCCAGTCGGCTTGGTTGCTGACACTGGTCGCCGCGGTCGACGAACACCCTGACGCGGACGCCATCGTCTTCCGCGATCAGCGATGGCAACCCTTTCCCGGCCTCTATCACACGCGATCGCTCGAACGGGAGCAGACATGGCGCCACGTCTCGTTCCAGCGGGCGCTGGATTCTTCATTCGCTCATCCCCTGAATCTTCCGCACGATTGGCCGATCCTCCTCCAGGCGAATACTCCGCAGGATCTTCACCGCATCGAGGCCGATGCCGCACGTTAGAAAGCTGATGAGCATCCGTGACGTGCTGCGCCGCAAGCCTCTCGGCCGCCCGTTCGTCACGCGACGTTTACCACGCTCGTTTCACTTCGCACCGCCGAAATCCGCGAAAGAGACGTTCGGCTGGAAGCCGTCCGTTTGGGCCATGAAACACGACATTCCGAAGTCTCTGCCGGGATCCAATCAAGCCAAAAGCCCCGCGTTAACGGGGCTTCTTGGATCGATACGGCTCGCTCGCCGAATCTAGACTTGCCTGAAAGCGGTGTGCGATCCGGGATGCGTCAAGCGGTCTGAGAACATGGCCCTCAGTGGCAGATGTGTCCGACTCCACGCAGGCAGTGGCCATATATGCGAGTTGCAGGCAATGTGTTGCCACAGGCCATGGTGAAGTCCCCTGACATGGTCGGTGCCAGGAACGGATCGCGGGCTCTTGGTGATGTTCCGGGGCCGGGATCGCGGGCGTGCATGGTCATGCAAGCCCGCGGATGACACTCCGCTGCTGACCGCCAACTCAGTGTGAGGGGGACCGTCGTCGCAGTCCCATGACGCCCGCCAGCAGCAACATGCTCAGCGACGCAGGCTCGGGGATGGCGCTAACTTGCACTGAGGGCAGTGCAGAGAGCAACGACGAAAAACCATCAATGGGCGTCTGGGCGGCAAACTCATCGGGCAAGGGTCTAAGCAACTCCAGCCCCTGATCGTCTACAGCGACAGTGATCGGCGACGAGAAGCCGGCGGTCGTCCAAATACCGATCCTCGACAGCAGATCATGGCCCACATACGTGTCGACGCTGGCTGTGGGGGCCTCGAGCATGGCCGTCGAGTAGATCGCCACGGTGATCACGCCTGGCCCATAACTGAAGTAAGTCGACAGGCCATGGAACACGTACTCCGGATCGGTGAACGGCTCGGGCACGGGCTCAACGAATCCGTAGTCCGTGCCCGCGACGCCCGTCGGCGAACTGATGATCAGGCGCACGCCGAAGAGGTTAAGGTCCTGGGCGTCGGTCAGACGAATCGCCACGTCAAAGCTGCCGCCGGGGACATAATTTTCCGGGGCGTTAAGAGAGAGAACCGGGGAGGCCTGGGCAAAAGATGCGAACAGACAACACACCACCGCCCATGTCAGCAGACGTGCAGGCATCGCTAGACTCCGCCCAAAGGGTCGAATCCACATGATGATGCTCTTTTCATATCGTCGGCTCGACAAAAAATCAAGCTGTTCTTGCCGGAGATTCCACGGCCACGAGGCTAACGGCCGGACAGACGGAACCACCGGTAAAACCGTTGATTTGCATTCATCAAGTGGTAAACTTTGCTCCATCGTCGGAATTCAGTCTGGCCACTCTGGAAGGGATAGGTGGAGGCGAACGTCCGTTGGCGTCGTGCGTGGCGGGGGCTGCTGAACCGGGGCGGTCAGCGGTCTGGCTATTCATTGGCTGAGGCGGAGAACGATCAGATCCGTGCGACGGGCCTCGAACTACTTGAGCCGCGTCTGCTGTTGTCGGCCGGGCCGCAGGTTGTGGGCTTGGCACCGCAGGGTTCGCCCTACGATCCGTTCAGCACGCTGCGTGTCGAGTTCGATCGGCCGATCGACGTGTCCACGTTCACCACAGACGACGTGCAGCTGACACGCCCCGGAGGAGCGGCTTCGCCGCAATCTGTCGCGGCCGTCGACGACACCCATTTCGACATCACTTTTGCCGACACGAGCACCTCCGCGGTCTACAGCCTGCGCATCGGCCCGGACATCCTTGGCCTGGCTGATCATCTGGCGATGGATCAGGACGACGATGGCCTGCCCGGCGAGGCGGATCAGGATGTCTACCAGGCCCGCCTGGTCACCGCCACCACGACCATCGGCGAGGCGGACTTCCAGTTCGACCATCTGAACCTGATGGTGTATGGCTCGACGCTGACGATCAACGGCCCGCACGACCTTGCGAGCCTCGCCGTCCTCGGCGGGGCGAACGTCACGCATTCTCCGACGACCACCGACCACGCTTACAGCCTCGAACTGCACATTGACGGCTCGCTCTGGATCGACGCGGCGTCTCGGATCGACGTCAGTGGTCGCGGCTACACGATCAGCCACACCCTGGGCAATACCACCGCCGGCGCCGCCCAACGTCGTGCCGGCGGCAGTTACGGAGGGTTCGGCACCTCCAGCGATGGGTCGATCAATGCCGTCTATGGCGACTACCGCGACCCCCACGAACTCGGCTCGGGCGGCGGTGACCTCTGGGGTGGCGGCGGGTTCGGTGGTGGCCTGGTCCGCATCATCGCAGGCTCGGCGGTGGTCGACGGTCAGGTCCTGGCCGATGGCGGCATCGGCAGCTATTACGCCCGCACGGCCGGGTCGGGCGGCGGGATCCGCCTGGACGTCGGCACGCTCAGCGGCACGGGCAAGATCTCGGCCAGCGGCGGCTTCGGTTATGCCGACGGCGGCTCGGGCGGCGGCGGACGGGTGGCGGTCTATTACGACACGCTCGATTTCGAGAAGTCCAACCTGTGGGCCATCGGCGGGCAGAGCGACCCGGGTCGGGCGGCCGCCGGCACAATCTATCTGAATGACCGCGGCAGCGGGGCGGGCGAACTCCGTATCGACAGCCACGACGCCCCCGGCTCGTTCACGACGCCCCTGGGTCTGCCCACCGACACGGTCTTCGAGGCGGACCACCTGGTGATCACCGGGCAGAACGCCTTCGCGGCCCCCGAACATCAGATGGAGGTTCACGTCAATCGGCTGAGTCTGCTGGCCGGCGGTGTGTTGACCCATCGTTACGCCACGACGACCGAGACCTTCAGCCTGGTCCTGACGGTCAGCGACCTCTTGAAGATCGACACCGACTCCCGGATCGACGTGAGCAACCGCGGCCACCTGATCGGCTACACCGACGGCAACACCACCACCGGCGCTGCGGATCGACGGGCCGGGGGCAGCTACGGCGGCTACGGCAGCTCGCAGGACGGGGCGACCAACGCCGTTTACGGCGATTACCGCGATCCCAACGAGCTGGGCGGCGGCGGCGGCGCCCTCTGGGGGCAGGGGGGCTCGGGTGGCGGTCTGGTCCGCATCAGCGCCGATTTTGCGGTGATCGACGGCCAGATCCTGGCTGATGGCGGCAGCGGCTGGTACTACGGCCGGACGGCCGGCTCGGGCGGCGGCATACGCCTGGATGTCGGCACGCTCAGCGGCACGGGCAAGATCTCGGCCAGCGGTGGCTTCGGCTACGGCGACGGCGGCTCGGGCGGCGGGGGTCGGGTGGCGATCTACTATGACACAAGCAGCTTCGCCGCCTCGCAGGTCTGGGCCGTCGACGGTTATGGGAGCGACCCCGGCGCGGCCGCGGTCGGCTCGGTCTACCTCAAGGACCGCGCGGGTGTCGGAGAACTACGGTACGACAGCCATGGACAGGCCGTCGGGGTCTGGACGCCCCTGGGCATTGCGGACAACGTCTTTTTTGAGGCGGATCGTCTGGTGGTCCGGGGGGCGGGAGTGGTCGCTGCGCCCGAGCACCAGATGGAAGTCCAGGTCAACAGCCTCAGCCTCGAGAGCGGGGGCGTGCTGACCCACCGCGTGGCGACGACCGCTGAGGTTTATAGTCTGCTGTTGACGGTGCTGGGGGAACTGTCGATCGATGCTGATTCCAGGATCGACGTGAGCAACCGGGGTCATCTGATCGGTTACACCGACGGCACCACCACCACCGGCGCCGCGGACCGACGGGCCGGCGGCAGCTTCGGTGGATATGGAAGTTCTCAGGACGGGGCGACCAACGCCGTCTACGGCGACTACCACGACCCCGATGAGCTGGGCGCCGGCGGCGGCGCCCTCTGGGGGCAGGGGGGCTCGGGCGGTGGTCTGGTCCGCATTTCCGCGGGTTCGGCGATCGTCAACGGCCAGATCCTGGCCAACGGCGGCAGCGGCTGGTACTACGGTCGGACGGCTGGCTCGGGCGGCGGCATCCGTCTGGACGTCGGCACTTTGTCCGGCACCGGCACGATCGCGGCCAACGGTGGCAACGGCTACGGCGACGGCGGCTCGGGCGGCGGCGGCCGTGTGGCGATCTATTACCAGACGCTGGCCATGGCCACATCTCAGCTCTGGGCTATCGGCGGGCGAGGAAGCGATCCCGGGGCGGCTTCGGTAGGCACCATCTACCTCCACGCCGCGACGGGACATGGCGAATTAAGGATCGACGGCCATGACGTGACCTCCGGCGTCTGGACAGCCCTGGGGATTGCCGGTGACGCTGAGTTCATGGCTGACGATCTGGTCATCCGCGGCACCGGCGTAGTGGTTGCCCCTGAGCATCAGATGCCCGTTTCTGTCAACAATCTCGCGATTCTCGACGGGGCGGTCCTGACCCATCGGATCACCACCACTACCGACGCATTCAGCCTGTTGGTGACCGTGGCGGAGCAGTTGACCGTGGACGTCAACTCCCGGATCGACGTGAGCAATCGCGGCTACACCTGGGGCCACACCGTCGGCAATGACACGGCCACGGCCGCGGTCTCGAAGGCCGGTGGAACGTACGGCGGGTATGGCACCTCGAACCAGGGGACAACGAACGTCGCCTACGACGACTACCGCGATCCGGCCAACCTTGGTTCGGGCGGTGGCACGGCCTGGGGGGCCGGCGGGTCAGGCGGCGGCCTGATCCGCATCACCGCCGCCTCGGCCTTCATCGACGGCCAGATCCTGGCCAACGGCGGTGGCGGCTGGTACTACGGCCGGGTGGCCGGCTCGGGCGGCGGCATCCGTCTGGACGTCGGATCCCTCAGCGGCTCGGGCCTGATCGAGGCCAACGGCGGCAACGGTTACGGCGACGGCGGCGCTGGCGGCGGCGGCCGGGTGGCCATCTACTACGACACGATCGATTTTGCGCCCACACAGGTCTGGGCTGTCGGCGGGCACGACGGTGATGCCGGCGCGGCCGGGGTGGGCACGGTCTACCTCAAGGACCGGTTAGCGGCGGGCGAGCTGCGGCTCGACAGCCAGGGCCAACCCTCCGGCGTCTGGACGCCCCTGGGCGTCACCGGCGACGGCCTGTTCGAGGCTGACCGGCTGGTCATCCGGGGCAACGGCGTGGTGGCTGCGCCCGAGCACCAGATGGAGGTTCATGTCAACCGGCTGAGCCTGGAGAACGGCGCGGCGCTCACCCATCGTGTCACGACGGCCGAGAAGGCCTTTACGCTTCTGGTGACGGTGACGGGCGAGCTGTCGATCGACGCGGCCTCCCGGATCGACGTCAGCAACCGCGGCTATACCTGGGGCCACACCGTCGGCAATGACACGGCCACGGCGGCGGCCAGCAAGGCTGGTGGGAGCTATGGCGGCTATGGCGCGTCGACCAACGGGGCGACCAACGCCGCTTACGACGACTACCGCGACCCGGCTAACCTCGGCTCGGGCGGCGGCACGACCTGGGGGGCCGGCGGTTCGGGCGGCGGGCTGGTCCGCATCTCGGCGGGCTCGGCGTTCATCGACGGCCAAGTCCTGGCCGACGGCGGGTCGGGCAGCTACTACGCGCGGGTGGCCGGCTCGGGTGGCGGCATCCGGCTGGATGTCGGCACGCTCAGCGGCTCGGGCGCCATCACGGCCAACGGCGGCGGCGGCTACGGCGACGGCGGGGCCGGCGGCGGCGGTCGGGTGGCTATCTACTACGACGACATCAGTGGCTTTGACCCATCCAAGATCATGACCCTCGGCGGCACGGGCGGGGACGCCGGGGCCGGGGCGGTCGGCACCGTCTACCTCAAGGATCGGGCTGGCGCGGGTGAGCTGCGGATCGACAGCCACGGCGCCTCGGCCGGCGTCTGGACCCCGCTGGGCGTGGCTGATGATTCGGTCTTCGCGGCCGACCGGTTGGTCATCCATGGCCCGGGCGTCGTGGTCGCCCCCGAGCACCAGATGCCCATCCTGGCTCAGAACGTCTCTCTGTTCGGTGGGGCGGTTCTGACGCATCGGTATGCCACGGCGGACCAAACCTTCTCCCTGCTGATGAACGTCAGCGGCAGTCTGGTGATCGACGCGACTTCGCGGATTGACGTCAGCAATCGCGGCTACCTGATCGGCCGGGCCAGCGGCAACGGCACGGATGGGGCGGCGACGGGGGCCATGGGCGGCAGCTACGGCGGTCTGGGCTGGGGGGCCCCTGTGGGCAATCTTTACGGATCGGCCGAAGATCCCAACGAGCCCGGCGCCGGTGGCGGCACCAACTGGGGCCAGGGCGGCTCGGGCGGCGGGCTGCTCCGCATCACGGCCGGGGACATCACCCTCGACGGTCAGATCCTGGCCAACGGCGGTGACGGGTACTACTCCGGCCGGCCGGCGGGCTCGGGCGGCGGGATCCGTCTGGATGTCGGCACCCTCGCCGGCTCGGGCACGATCGCGGCCAACGGCGGCACAGGTTACAGCGAGGGTGGGTCCGGCGGCGGCGGCCGGGTAGCCGTCTATTACTGGGGCGGCCTGACCCTTCCCGGAGCGAACATCTCCGTTGCCGGTGGAGGGAGCGGCCGGCCCGGTCAAGCGGGCACGCTGCACGTTGAACTGACCGAGCATGACACCGCTCCGCCCGTGGTCGTCAGCCACCAGCCCAGCGGCGCCGTCGGCCAGCCCGTCTCGAGCCTGATCGTCCAGTTCAACGAGGCCGTCGACGTCGATTCCTTCACCGGCCAGGACGTCACGCTCACCCTGCCCGACGGCTCGACGCTCGATCCGGCGCTGATCCAGGTCGTGAGCCTGGACGTCGGCCGCTTCGAGATCCTCTGGCCTGCTCTGGCGGTACATGGGGCTTACACGCTGGTCCTCGGCCCGGACATCGCTGACCTGGCCGGCAATGTCATGTCCGCCGCGTATCTCGGAGCGTTCAGCATCGACCTGATCGGGCCGCGCGTCACCGACCTCTCGCCCGCCGGCCAAGTCCACCAGGCCCTCGAATACGTCGACGTCACCTTTGACAGCCCCATTGACGTGGCCAACTTCGTGACGACCCAGGCATCCCTCATCACCCCGGGCGGCTCGACCGTCGCCGTGACGAGCGTTGAGCAGCTCACCGGCACGACCTTCCGCCTGCATTTCGCCCGCCAGACGGCCCCCGGAAGTTATCAGTTCCGTGTCGGGCCGGGGGTGACGGACCTGGTTGGCAACCCGATGGACCAGGACGCCGACGGGATCAATGGCAAGGCGGTGGACGATGTCTTCTCCGCCACGCTGACGGTGTTGTTCCCCGAGCTGTCGATCGACAGCCTGGGGCTGCAGGCCGGCCCGACCGCCGTGGGCCAGTCCATCCAGGTCAACTGGACCGTCCGCAACAGCGGCAACCAGCCCGCCACGGCCAACTGGATTGACGCCCTGTACCTCTCGCTCGACGACGTGCTCGACGGGTCGGACGTGCTGCTGGCCAAGGTGAGCATCGACGCCCAGACCCCCCTGGCCGCCGGCGCGACCTACACCATCGGCCGGACCGTGACGCTGCCGATGGTCCAGCCCGGTGCCTGGAAGCTGCTCCTGCGGGTAGACCACGAAAACCTCCAGGACGAGACCGACGAGGCCAACAACGCCGCCTCGGCCGGCATCACGCTCAGCGCCCCGGACCTGACGGTCACCCTCGGCTCGCTGCCGACCTGGGCGGCTGTCGGCCAGGAAGTCTCGGTCACCTGGACCGTGCGCAACTCGGGCGCCGTCCAGGCCGTGACCGACTGGACCGACGTCCTGTACCTGTCGCTCGACGACCAGGTCAGCGGCGACGACGTCGTCCTGCTCAGTCAGGCGATCACCACCCAGACCCCGCTGACCGCCGACGGCAGCTACACCCTCGTCCGAAAGATCACGATTCCCAAGATCGCTTCCGGGGGCTGGAAGCTGCTGGTCAAGACTGACGCCGGCAACGCCCAGGTCGAGACCGACGAGTTGAACAACCTTGCCGTCGCGTCGATCGAGGTTCGGTTGGCGAACCTGGTGACTGAGGTCGTCACCGCCCCGGCCGTGGTTTACAGCGGCCAGTCGGCGGAGATCGCCTGGCGGGTCCGTAACATCGGCAACGGCGTGACCTCCGGGGCGACCTGGACGGACCGTGTTTACCTCTCGTTCGATGACATCCTGGGCGACGACATCACCCTCGGGTCGTTCGCCTACACCGTGCCTGTCCCCTTGGCGGGGCTGGCCGCGGGCCAGAGCTACAGTCAGGTCCGATCGGTGACCATCCCCGAACAGGGCGACGTGCCGGCGGGCAACTACTGGGTCTTCGTCGTCACCGACGCCAACGAGAATGTGAGCGAGTCGGACGAGACGGACAACGCCGGCCGGACTGACCAGTCCGTGCAATTGGTCCTCTCGCCCGTGCCCGACCTGGCCGTGACCGGTGTAGCGATCGCGCCCGCCGGCGTGGTGGGGCAGACGGCGGAGGTGAGTTGGACCGTCACGAACGTCGGGCAGGCCGCCACCGGTGATTCATCCTGGATTGACCGGGTGTATCTCTCGGCCGATGGATCGCTCGAGGGGGCGGTACTGCTGGCGACATATTTCGGCGGCGGCTCCCTGGCCGCTGGGGCGTCATATGTCCGCAGCGAAAACCTTGCCCTCCCGAGCCTGGCCGACGCGAGCTACCGGCTGGTCGTCGTCACCGACGCCACCGGTCAGGTCTACGAGCGCGACGCCGAGGCCAACAACATCGCCCCATCCGACGGTGAGATCGTCCTGAAACACACCGACCTGCGGGTCGAGGAAGTCCGCGGCCCCCCGACAACCACCTCCGGCACGAACATCCTCGTGAGCTGGACCGTTCGCAACGATGGCACGGGCGACACGCCCGGCGGAAGTGGGGCGTGGCTTGACCGCATTTATCTGTCGACGACGCAGCAGGGCGGCGGCGGCGGGACGGACGTGCTGCTGGGCGAGGTGACACACAGCGGCCTGGTGGCCTCGGGCGGCAGCTACGACGCTCAACTCACCGTCAAGCTCCCGCGCGGGGCCGAGGGAACGTATTACTTACGAGTCGTCACTGACGCCGGCGGTGCGGTGATCGAGCCCGACGGCGAATCGAACAACCAGGCCTCCTCGGCCGCCATGGCCGTCACCCTAGCGCCTTACGCGGATCTGCACACCAGCTCCGTCACCACCAACGCGGCCCTGCTCGTCGGCGACCCGGTCGACCTGACCGTCACCTGGACCGTCAAGAACCTGGGCACCGGCTCCGGCGACGTGTCGAGCTGGTTCGACCGCATCGTCCTCTCGACCGACGAGACCTACGGCAACGGCGACGATCGCGAGATCGGCCGGTTCGCTCACGACGGTCTGGTGCCGGTCAATGCGAGCTACACGCAGACCCAGATCATCGCCCTAGCGGCCGCGACGCAGGGCCGCTTCTATGTCTTCGTTAAGGCCGATGTGGACGACGCCGTGTATGAGCACGCCGACGCGCAGCCCAACGTCGGCCGGACCGACGCGACGATCGACGTCACGCCCAAGCCCTACGCTGACTTGGTGGTGGACGTCGTCGTCAGCCAGGACCTCGGCAGCAACGGCCTGTCCATCAGCGTGCAGTGGACCGTCTCGAACCAGGGCATCGGCGTCACCGACACCCCGAATTGGTCCGACCAGGTCCGGCTGACCACCGACCCCAGCGGCGCCGGCACCATCTCGCTGGACTCTTTCACCCACGCCGGCGCCCTGGCCCCCGGGAGCACCTACACGCGCACTGTCGAGGCCATCCTCCCGAATAACCTTCCGGGGGGGACCTACTACGTCTTCGTCACCACCGGCGGGCCCTACGAGTTCCTCTACACCGCCAACAACACCACCCGCGCCCAGGACCCCTTGACGGTTCTGTTCATCCCGCCGCCGCAGGGCGATCTGCGGGTCACGACCGTCACAGGCCCGACGGCGGCCCTCGACGCCCAGACGGCTGAGATCTCTTGGACCGTCCGTAACAACGGCCCGGACTCGATCGACGGCAACTGGGTCGACCGCATCCTCCTGGCCCCCAACGGCAACCTCGCCCAGGCCGTGTCGCTGGGCGACTTCACCCGCGTCGGCGGCCTTGAGTCGGGCAAGACCTACTCACGCACCGAGGTCGTCCGCCTGCCGCAGACGCCCGGCGTCTACCGCATCGTCGTGATCACCGACGTCGGCAACGCCACGGCCGAGGCCGACGAGACGAATAACACGACCCTCGCCGAGGCCGGCCTGACATTGTCGGTCAGCCCGCGCCCGGACCTGCAGGTGATCTCCGCCACCGGCCCCGCCACCGTTACGGCCGGCGGGGTGATCGACGTCGAGTGGGTCGTGTCGAACCTCGGCCCCGTCAAAACGCCCACCGGTGGGTCGCGCTGGACCGATGCCATCTTCCTCTCGATGGACCACGCCCTCGGCGGCGGCGACATCGCCCTGGGCACCCTGGCCAACGGCAGCGCCCTGGCCCCCGGCGAGAGCTACGGCTCGAGCCTCCAGAGCCTGCGCCTGCCCAACGGCGTTTCGGGCAACGTCTTCATCATCGTGGCGGTCGACGTGGCGATCGTCAATGGCAGTCCCGTCCCCGGCAGCACCGGTGTCGTCGACGAGTACACGGCCGAGGGCAACAACTATTTCGCCATCCCTCTGGCCGTCGACGCCATCCCCGTGCCCCCGCCGGACCTGGTCGTCACGTCCGTGTCCGGCCCGATCGACGCCTTCGACGACACGACCATCACCGTCCGCTACCGCGTCGAGAACCGCGGCCCCGGCGTCACAGGTCGCGACTCATGGACGGACAGCATCTGGCTCTCGACGACCAGGGGGCGGCCCTACGCCCCGCTGATCGGGAGCGACATCATCCTGGGCTCCTTCGGCCATAGCGGCGCGCTCCAGCCCGGGCAGTACTACGACGCTCAGGTCACCGTCCGCCTGCCCGCCCACACGGCCGGCAAGTACTTCCTGACCGTCTGGACCGACGCCGGCGACGCCGTGTACGAGGCCGCCCTGGACGTCAACCTCAACCCCGACTCGCCCAACGACCTGCAGAGCAGCAACTTCAAGGCCACGCCCATCACCGTGATGTTCACCCCGCCGGCCGACCTGGAGGTCACCAGCGTCATCGCCCCGGCCGCGGCGGTGGGGGGGCAGAACGTCACGCTCACCTGGACCGTGGCCAACAACGGCTCGGCCGTCACCGACAAGGACCAGTGGGCCGACGCGATCTACATCTCGACCGACGATGACCTCTACGACGGCCACGGCGAGAGCTGGCTGGTCTTCGCCACGCCGCACTACGGCGCGCTGGCCGTCGGACAGTCGTACACGCAGGAGCTGACCTTCACGCTGCCGCCGTCGGCCTCCGGGGCCTACTTCATCGTCGAGACCAACGTCGACCCGATGATCGCCATGACCGACGAGGAACTCTTCCTCAAGCAGGTCCAGGAGATCGTCAACCGCGCGGCCGAGGTGCTGGGCCACCCGCTGACCGAGGTCACCTACGACGATCTGTCGAAGCTGACCAAGGCCGACATCATGTACATCCTTGTCGGCCCGCCCCAGGCCCAGTCCACGCGGGTCTTCGAGTCCACGCTGACCGACAACAACCAGCGGGCGGCCGCCAGCGTCATCACCAACCTCCCGGCCGACCTGGTCGTCAGTGACGTGACCATCGCCGCCTCGGTCGACTCGGGCACGACGGCCACGATCTCCTGGAAGGTCACCAACGTCGGCGGCGACACCTGGTCCGGCACGACGCACTGGGCGGACTACGTCTTCTTCTCGCCCGATCCAACCTTCCTCGCCGACCGGGCCAGCCTCGTCGCCCGGGTGGTTCACGCCGGCGGCCTGGCCAGCGGCCAGAGCTACACCGCCACCGCCCAGGTCCCGATCCCCGCCGGCATCGAGGGCAAGCGCTACGTCCACGTCTTTAGCGACATCGAGCTCGACCGCTACGGCAAGCCGATCACTCCTGGCGAGCTGTCGCCCGGCACCTTCCCAAGCTGGCCTGAACACTTCCAGGGCCGCGTCTGGGAGCTGGGCCCGAAGGTTGTCAACACCGCCTCGGCGCTCACGCACGTCGTTTACCGGGAGCCCGATCTGACCGTCACGTCCCTGCTCATCGCTGAGGGCGCCGCCGTCATCGACAGCGGCGGCTACGTCACCGTCCGCTGGACGGTCAAGAACCAGGGCAACGCCCCGACGCGCGTCGGGACTTGGTACGACCGCGTCTTTATCTCCCAGGACACCTCGCTGGACCTCTACGACGAGATCCTGGGCACCTTCCGGCACGAGGGCGTCGTCCAGGCCGACGACACGTACGAGGTTACCGGCACCATCCGCCTGCCCGACGACATCGACGGGCCCTTCTACATCCTGGTCTACATCGACTCGCCCTTTGACCACGACCCCGAGACCCGCCCGCTGCCCTACCCCAGCACGCAGGGCGGCACGCGCCTGCGCGGCCAGGGCGACGGGTACGTCCAGGAGTTCCGCGGCGAGGGCAACGACATCACCAGCCAGACGGTCAACGTCCATCTCGTCCATTCGCCGGACCTGCGCGTCAGCGACGTGCAGACGGCCTCCCACGTTCTGACCGGCCAGAGCTTCGTGGTGACATATTACGTCGGCAACGTCGGCCCCGGCGGCATTCCGGATCGTCAGAACAAGTGGACCGACATGGTCTACCTCTCGCGTGATCAGTACCTGGACATCTACAGCGACCACCTGGTCAGCCAGAGCGGCCTGGTCCACAAGGGGATCCTCGCTGTCGGCGACGGTTATGACGTCACGGCCGAGTTCCGGCTGCCGCGCGGGATTACCGGGCCCTATTACGTCTTCGTCGTCACCGACGTGCCCGACGCCCTGCACCCGCGCGGCTACGTGTATGAGGGCGCCAACGAGGCGAACAACACCGCGGCCAGCCTCGTGCCGATGCTCATCGACCTGCCCCCGCCGGCCGACCTGGTCGTGCAGTCCGTCACCGGCCCGGCCGTCGCCGCCGCCGGGCAGACCGTCGTGATCTCCTGGACCGTCCAGAACGCCAGCACGCAGGACCTCGCCGGCTTCTGGGCCGATTCCGTCTACCTCTCCGCCGACGCCGTCTGGGACTGGTCCGACAAGCTCATCGGCACGGCCGACAGCTACGTCAACACCGACGGCACGACCACTATCCCGGCCGGCTACATCCTCCCGCCCCGTCTGCTGGCCGCCGGCGCCTCCTACACCGCCCAGATCACCGCCAAGCTGCCGATCGTCCTGCCCGCCGGCTACCGCCTGATCGTCCGCACGGATGTGTTCGACGACATCCACGAGGGCGCCAGCGACGCCAACAACAAGACCACCTCGGCCGACACCCTCGAGATCACCGTCGATACCCTCGAGCTCGGCACGACCTACACCGACCCGCGCACGGGCCTGGACAGCCGGCTCTACCGCGTGATGGTCCCGGCCGGGCAGACGCTCGAAGTCTCGGCCCTGAGCGCCGTCGGCCAGCTCTACGTCCGCTACGAGGCCCTGCCCGACGCCATCCGTTACGATGCGGGCTACACCGGTTACGCAGGCGGCTCGCCCAAGGTCCGCGTCCCGACGACCCAGGGCGGGTACTACTACATCGCCGTCCGTGGGGCTTCGGGGACGGTGAAGCTCCAGACGCGCCTGGTGCCGCTGAGCATCGCCAGCGTCAGCCCCGACACCGGCGGCGACGACCGCTACGTCACCACCACCATCCACGGCGCCCGCTTCGACCACGCGGCCGTGGTCAAGCTCGTCCGCCCGCGGATCGGCGAGTTCGAGCCCGTGGCCTATGAGATCGTCGACGCCACGACGATCATCGCCACCTTCGACCTTCGCGACGCCCCGCGCGGCCTCTACGACGTCCGCGTGACCAACCCCGACGGCCAGTCCGTCACCGCCCCGTACCGCTTCTTGGTCGAGAAGGCCACGCCGTACGACGTGACCGTGGGCCTGGGCGGCCCGGGCCACCTCGAGCCGGGCAGCGTCGGCATCTACGGCCTGTCGCTCTACAACCTCTCGAACGTCGACGTGCCCTACGTCTACGTCCAGTTCGGCGTCCCCCGGGTGGCCAACAAGGCCGTGGACCTGATCCCCGGCGAGGCCCTGACCTTCAGCGGCAACCTCACCGGCTCGCCGAGCCTGCTGGGCATCGACTGGGCGGACGTTGATCCGCTGCTGAACCTCGGCGGTCAACTGACCAACAGTGGCTTTGTCTTCGACCTGCGCAACCAGGGCTACGCGGGGCTGACCTTCACCGTCGACGCCTACCCCGAGCTGCGCCGGCTGCTGGCCGAGGACCCCAAGTTCCTCGAGAACCTCTCGGACGAGGACCTCGAGGCTCTGAGCTTCGAGTTCTACATCCAGGCCTCGGCCACGCCGATGTCGGTCGATGAGTACCTCGACTGGCAGCGCGACGTGGCCGAGTCGCTGCGTCCGCTGATCGTCGCCGACGACAATGCCCCGGCCGCCCTGAAGCTCGCCGCCTCCGACGCCGGCGCCTGGGCCGACCTCTACCTGAGCTACCTCACGAGCGCCGGCCTGCTCCGCTCGGCCGACGTCCCGGCCGAGATTGCCGACCAGGGCAAGGTCGCCAGCCGCGTCGCCTCGGCCATGGCCGCCCTGCTCGGCGGCGACGGCGGCGCCCAGGTCATCGCCGACGGCTACGGCGACCTCTCGGGCCTGATTGACCAGGTCCGGACCTGGCTGGGCAATAACCCCGACGCCTACGGCAGCGAAACCCTGCCCGACCTCGACCAGTACAACCTCAACCTCTCCCACACCACCCACGCCGAGGCCTTCGTCATCCGCGTCTACCTCAAGGGCGGCTTCGAGGGCGTCAAGCTCGACGACCAGTCCTCGAAGGACCCCGGCCTGGCGGGCTACCTGGTCATCGGCGGCGCGACCCGCTCGGGCGACATCTTCGTCACCGCCCCCAGCGGCGCCAGCGACGCCAATTACGTCCCCGTCGATACGACCCTGCCCTACCTGATCGGATTCAAGAACAGCACCGACGCCACCAGCGCCGTCAAGCAGATCCGCCTGGTCACCCAGATCGACCCCAATCTCGACAAGCGTCGCTTCGCCCTCGGCCAGATCCGCCTGGGCGACACCGTGGTGGACCTGCCGTCGCTGTCGGCCCTGACCACCGAGTACGACTACTCCGACTCGCTGGGCTTTGTCCT
>JADZCW010000210.1 GCA_020851395.1 Phycisphaeraceae bacterium | reverse complement strand
TCGACCGCCGCGTGTCAGGTTGGGCACGATAACCAACGTGCAGCAGGCGACAGACCGGCGGTCAAGCTCGCCGATCAGAAGGTAGTGATCCGGGTCATCCAGGATGCGCCGCCAGACCTGCTGGCCGGTCTGATCCTCCAGAGGAGCGTCCTGCCGAAGCAGATGACGGTAAAGGCCCAGGACAGCTGGCAGATCACCGGCTTGCGCCCGGCGGATATGCACGGCGACAGCGTTCGTCATCGTGGGACCTCCTGGTCAGGCCCATCATTTTGACACACATGTCACCGTGTGCCCACTCGGCGACGCTCCTTGCCGATGACTCGCCGACGGAGGGGCATCATGCCTCGGGGGTATGCCTGAGCAGGCCGATAGCTGCCTCGACGATCATGTCCCCCGCCTGCGGGGCCAGACGGTTGACGCCGAGGCTGCACTCGTACCCACCGCGGCGATGGGCCGCGAGGGTGGGGATGTAGCCGGCCGAGCCGTTGGCGTAAGCGATGACGTAGGTCCGGGGGAATGACGAGGCGAGCTTGATCCGCAGCCCCAGCTCGCTGAAGAGCTCCCCCGGCGCGGCGATCATCGCGACCTGGTCACCTATCGTCAGCCGCTGAACGGGATAGTCCAGGCCGGGTGAATTGGCGCGAGCCTGACGGAGGTGTTCCTCCATCTGCCGGCGGATCCCCGGCGGGTGATAGAACTGCCCGGGCGGGCCGATCGGCGGGGCGTCCGGATCGCGCCAGGGGACTACAAGGGTCCTGATCTGCGCGCCGAGTTTCAGGTCGCCTGTCACGGCCAACGGCTCAAGCACAGCCGAGACGGTCTGGGCCAGGCATTGGCCGATCTTCGTCGCATCCTCGCCGACGTAAGGGTTCAGCCGATCCTGGGCGTGCACGTCGCCGGCCGCGCCGTTGAGGAAGACCGTGCGGAACTGCGGTCCGAACTTATCACGCAGAGCCTTGGCCAGCTCACCGGGGTAGCCGGGCCGAACGGTGCTGTCGCCGCCGAACTGCGTCGGGTGCAGGGCGAAGTTGACGATGGCGCCACGCCATTGGCCGCTGACCTTCACCCCGACGACGCCGACCTCGGGGTCGATCACGCTCTCCTCGCAGCGGATGTTCGGGTCGCCGGGGCGGGGCTGCGTCTTGACCGTGCCGTCGAGCATGATGCAGCGGCGGATGAAGGAGACGCGCCCCTCCACGCCCGAACCGACGCCGACCTGGGCCGGCTCAAGCGCCGCCACCGCCTGGGCCAGCGCGTTACGGATGCACCCGGCGACGAAGGCTGGCTCATAGATCTTCACTTCCGAGGCAGGCGTGTACCAGTGGAAGCCCGGGGCGGCGTGGTTATGCGTGGCGGCGACGAGCAGCCCCTCGGCCGGCACCAGATCGGACGTCATCGCCCGGCACAGCGACACGACCTGATCGGGCACGGACGCCAGGTCCACCGACACGAACCCCAGCCGCGCCCGCCCGTCATCGAGGACCAGGGCGTGGGCCCCGATGGGCTCGACGATCTTCTCGACGCGGATCGGCTCGCTCCAGGCCAGCTTCTCCGTGCCGAGTTCGGGGGAGATGTCCGCCGCGCCGAAACCTGCTCGCAAGGTCATGTCCTTTGCCCTCGATGGAAAAGCTCACGCCGAGGCGCTCGCGTCGACCAGCGACTCGAGCTTGAGTTCCTTGATGTTCTCGAAGACCTTGCGGATGCCCCGGGCGTGGAGCCTGGCCACCTCCGGCCCATTGGGCGAACGCAGCGGGATCGCAAAGCACAGGTGCCGATCCGTGTGCGCCTGGGCCATGGGGAATTGATGCACGTCGTAGTTCACCGGCCCCGTGTACGGCAGCGTCCACGGGCAGCCGTGGCCGTAGGCGTTCTTCGCCTGAAACACCGTCATGGCCGGCAGGATGAACCGCTGCCACATGAACGTGTGCACGCCCTCCGCCTCCAGGGCCTTAAGGATCCTGTCGCGCACAGCCGCGATCTTCGCCGAGTTCGCTCCGCCGTCAGGCTTGGGATCCAGCCCGAAATGTTCGGGTACGATGCGCAGGTTCAGGTTGTACCAGTTGTGCTCATGCCCCTCGGGCACGACGGGCAGCGTGAATCCCTCGACGCCCCTGAGCTCATCCAGGAAGACCCGTGCGTTCTCACGCTGGTTCGTCAGATATCCGTCGAGCTTGGTCAGCTGCGCCCGGGCGAAGGCCGCCCCGAGGTCGTCGTTGCGGTACATCCAGCCCAGCGCGTAGGCGTGATAGTCGCGCTCTTCGCTGGGTGTGCGCGTCTCGCCGAAGGACCAGACCTGGAGTGCTCTGTGATGAACCTCCTGGTCGTTGGTGACGAACAATCCGCCCTCGCCGCCGCAGAGGCATTTGTTGGCGTTGAGGCTGAAGGCCGCGCAGTGGCCGAACGTGCCGACCTTCTTGCCCCGGAACGTCGCCCCGTGGGCCTGGCAGGCGTCCTCGATCACCATGAGATTGTGCTTCTTGGCGATGGCCATGACGGCGTCCATGTCCACGGCCAGCCCGTGCAGGTGGACGACGATGATCGCCCTGGTGTGCGGCGTGATGGCCCCCTCAATCTTCCGGGGGTCGATGTTCATCGTGCCGTAGTCGATGTCGACGAACACCGGCACGGCGTTGTGATGAAGGACGCAGGTGGCGCTGCTCGACCAGGAATAGGCGGTCACCAGCACGTGATCGCCCGCCGAGCAGCCGACGGCCGCCACGGCCATGTGCAGCGCGGCCGTGCCGCTGTTGGTGGCGATGACATGCTGGTTGCCGTTCCACGCCCCGAACTCCTCCTGCAACTTCTGGCAGTTGGGCCCGAAGGTGTGATTGGGATTTTCCAGCGACGCCAGGACGTACCTGCGATCGACGTCGTCGACGGGCGGCCAGGGCTTGAGCGTGCCCTGGGGGATGAGCCGCGGACCGCCGTTGATGGCGAGTTTGGCCACGAGGTGCTCCTTCTCCAGCCGGGGATGAGACGGCTGGTGTGGAACATCGTGCCCGCTCGGCCAGGCGGTTACAAGGTCAAACCCTTGTCGGCAGGGGTCAATTTATTGCACTGGCCGTCGGCTGACCCGCCCGATCGGCGTCAAGACGATCAGGGCTGGGCGGCCTCGGCCTTGACGGCCTCGAAACTGACCATCATGTCCACGTCGTCGCCAACGGGCCCCACCATCTTGTCCATGCCGTAGTCGCTGCGCTTGATCGTGAACTCGGTGGCGAAGCCGACGCGCTCCTTGCCGTCGGGGCCGGGCGTCATGGCCTGGCCGACCTTCTTGAGCGTGACGGTCAGAGGCTTAGACACGCCGTGCAGCGTCATCGTGCCGGCGACGGTGTAAGTGTCAGGCTGGCCCTCGACGGGCGCGACACTGTGGCTCTCAAAGACGATCTGGGGGTACTGCCCGGCATCGAAGAAGTCGGGCTTTCGCAGGTGCTCGTCGCGCTTATTGACGCCGGTGTCGACGCTGGCGGTCTTGACGGTGATCTTGAGGCCCGCGAGTGTCTTGCCGTCGGACGCCAGATCGATCCGGCCGGACATGGTGTTAAACCGGCCGTAGACGTAGCTCACGCCCAGGTGCTGGATGCGGAAGTAGATCGAGGCGTGCATGGGGTCGAGGTTGTAGACGACCTTCTGGCCGCTCGTCGCGGACTGCGATTGAGCAAGAGAGGTCACCCCCCCTGCCGTCAGGATCGCCGCCGACAGGATCGTCACGATCCACGCACGATTGAGCCGACGTCCGAGCATGGTTGTTCCTTTCGATGAGGGTTCCGCGGCGCTGCGATCGCGCCGATGAGAACGATATCTCACCGAAAGGTCAGGAGTCCATCATCAGACATTGAAGTATTTCGCGGCCGGGTGGTGCACGACCAGGGCGCTGGTCGACTGCTCGGGGTCGATCTGCCAGTTCTCCGTCAGCTCGCAGCCGATCCGCTGCGGGCGGAGCAGTTTAAAGAGCTTCTCCTGGTCGCTCATCTCCGGGCACGCCGGGTAGCCGAAGCTGTACCGGCTGCCGCGGTAATGCTGCGTGAAAAGCTGGCGAATGTCGGCCGCGTCGTCGCCGGCGATGCCGAGTTCCTGCCGCATCCGCTTGTGCCACAGCTCCGCCAGACCCTCGGCGCTCTCGACGCCCATGCCGTGCAGGTAGAGGTATTCCTGGTACTTGTTCGCCGCGAAGAGCTCGTGCGTGATGACGCTGACGCGCGGGCCCATCGTGACGCAGCTCAAGCCGATGACGTCGCGCTTGCCCCCCCCGGAAGGGATGGGCAGGAAGAAGTCGCTGATGCACTGCCGCTTGCCCGTGGCCTGCCGGGGGAAGGTGAACCGCTCGACCTCTCTGTCCTGATCGACGGGGTCGAAGATCACCACGTCGTCACCATCGCCGCTGCACGGGTAGTAGCCGTAGACAACCTTGGGCCGGAGGATGTTCTCGTCCTTGCACTGCTTCTTGAGCCGCTCAAAAAGTGGATAAACCTTCTCGGCCAATTCCCGCTCGTACTCGGCGTCGGTGAGCCGACCCTTCTTGAACTGCCACTGCCCCCGGAAGAGGGCGATGGGGTTGATGTAGGGATAGATCTCGTCCAGCGGCACGGACTCCACCACCCGATCGCCCCAGAACGGCGGCGCGGGCACGTCCACGGGCTCGACGCGATGCGGCTGGTCGTGTTCTGCGATAGCCGTTGCCGCTCCCTCTGCCCGCTTGGCCGCCGAGGCCTCGATGGCCTTCTCCGCGGCGGCGCGTTTGGTCAGCCGCGTTTCGATCTCCGCGTCGAGCGCCCCGGCCTTCTTCTGGGCCAGATGCTCCATGATCCGCAGGCCCTCGAAGGCGTCCTGGCCGTAATACACCTTGCCCTTGTACGTCGCGCGCAGATGTCCCTCGGCGTAGTGGCGCGACAGCGCCGCCCCGCCCAGCAGCACGGGGACCGTCACGCCCTGGGCGCTGAGCTCGACGAGGTTCTCCTCCATCACATTGACGCTCTTGACCAAGAGGCCCGACAGCCCGATCGCGTCGGCCCCGGTCTCGCGCCACTTCCTGATGATGTCGGCGATCGGCTGCTTGATGCCCAGGTTGTGCACCGTGTAGCCGTTGTTGGTCAGGATGATGTCCACCAAGTTCTTGCCGATGTCGTGCACGTCGCCCTTGACGGTGGCCAGGACGATCGAGCCCTTGGTCTGGCCCGCCACCTTGTCCATGTAGGGCTCAAGGTGGGCCACCGCCATCTTCATCACCTCGGCCGACTGGAGCACGAACGGCAACTGCATCCGGCCCGAGCCGAACAACTCGCCGACGACCTTCATGCCGTCGAGCAGGTGATCGTTGATGATCGCCAGCGGGGCGTATTTCTTGCGTGCTTCTTCGAGCGTCTCGGAAAGATGCTTCTTCTCGCCGTCGATGATGTGGCGACGAAGGCGCTCCTCCAGGGGCAGCGTGTCGATGGAGGTCTTGGCCTCCTGCTCGGCATCGCCGTCGGGGAAAAGATCAATGAATCGCTGCAACGGGTCCTGGGTGATGCTGCCATCGCGCAGCGTGACCGGCGTCCGCGGGGGCCGGTTGTAGATCAGGTCCAGTGCCGCCTCCCACTGCTGCCCGGGAATCTTGCTCTGGGGCAGGATCTTGGTCACGTGCAGGATGGCCGACGTCAGGCCAGCCTGGATCAGCTCGTGCAGGAAGACGCTGTTGAGCACCTGCCGCGCCGCGGGCTTGAGGCCGAAGCTGACGTTCGACAGCCCCACAACGGTCTGACAGCGCGGCAGCTCCTGGGCGATCCGCCGCACGCCGGCGATCGTCTCGAGGGCGCTGCGACGATCTTTCTCCATGCCCGTCGAGATCGGCAGCACCAGCGGATCGAAGAACAGATCGTCCGCGGCCATGCCGTGCTTCTCGGTCGCGAGTTTGAACATCCTCTGGGCGATCGCGATCTTGCGCTCTTCCGTGCGGGCCATGGCCTCGTCCGGGTCCTCGTCGATCGTGCCCAGGACCAGGGCGGCGTTGAACCGCTTGGCCAATTCGCACATCCGGCCGAACTTCTCCTCGCCGTTCTCGAGGTTGGCCGAGTTGATGATGCACTTGCCGCCGGCCTGTTTGAGGCCCGCCTCGAGCGTGGCCACCTGCGTCGAGTCGAGCATCAGGGGCGCGTTGACCTGGCGGACCAGTCGGTGGACCAACTCCGCCATGTCCTTCGCCCCGTCGCGGCCGGCGTAGTCGACATTGACGTCGATGACGTGCGAACCCTCGCGGAGCTGCTCACGAGCCAGACTGATCATTTCGTCCCACTGCTCCGCTTCAAGGAGCTGGCGGAATTTCTTCGAGCCCGAGGAGTTCGTCCGCTCACCGACGTTGAGGATCGACGTGTCCTGCCGGTAGTCGACGGCTGAATAAAGTGAGGTGCACGCCGGCTTGAGCGCGGGAGCCGTGTCGGGGGTTGTGCCGCCGTACCCCCCGGCGGAGCCGGGGGCTGAAACCGGCGTGGCGCTTCGGGTTGTAGCCCCCGGCTCTGCCGGGGGGTGACCTTCTCGCTCGATCCGCCGGGCCAACTCGCGGATGTGTTCCGGCGTCGTGCCGCAGCACCCCCCCACCATGCTCAGGCGTGATTCCTTCGTGAACCCCGCCAGTTTCTCGGCGAACGGCACGGGCCCCAAGGGGAACTCCGTCCGCCCGTTGACCAATGCCGGCAGGCCCGCGTTGGGCTGCACGCTGATGTGCCGCGGCCAGTTCGCGCCCAGCCAGCGCACGTGCTCAGCCATCTCGACCGGCCCGGTGGCGCAGTTGATCCCCAGCGACAGGATCGGGTACCCCGCCAGCGCCGACGCCGCCGCCGCGATCTCCGTGCCCAGGAGCATCGTGCCGGTCGTCTCGATCGTCACCTGAGCCATGATCGGGATATCGCGGTGCGTCTTGCCCTTGTCC
>JADZCW010000209.1 GCA_020851395.1 Phycisphaeraceae bacterium | reverse complement strand
GGGCTGCGGGTGATGTTGACCACGCTGTCGTCGCCGAACTTCATGTTCGGCACCGTCATCACGGCGCCGTCGATCAGGCGCACCCGCGTCGAGCGGAAGCCGATCTCCTCGATCGTGCCGGACTGGTCACCGTAGCGGATGAAGTCGCCGACCGCGAACGGTTTGTCAAAGAAGACAGTCACCGAGCCGAAGAGGTTCCTGAACGAGTCCTGGGCCGCGAGGGAAACCGCCAAGCCGGCGATGCCCAGGCCGGCCAGCCAGCCCGTGATGTCCAGGCCGAAGACATTCTGAGCCGCCATCAACGAGAAGACGACGATCAGGAAGATCCGCAGCGTCTTGGTGATCAGCGGCAGGACCATGTCGTCGAGCTTCGAGTCGCTGCGCTCGGCGAACTTCCCCAGCAGCAGCGAGATCAGGTCGACGAGGTTGTAGAGGTACCAGCCGACGGCGATGAGGTAGAGGAAGGCGATGACCTTGAGGCTCAGCGTCGCCACCGCGCCGTCCATGTAGATGAACCGCATGCCGATCGCCAGACCCAGGGTGATCAGGGCCAGGTTGGCCGGCCCAGCCGCGGCGTCGAAGAGGATCTTGCGCCCGGCCCATTTGTGCGAGTGCATCCGCTTACCGGCATTGCGCAGCACTGTCGCCACCACCTTGCCCGCCAGCAGCCCCAGGAAGATCGCCCCAGCCAGCGCTAACCAGCCCCAGGTCCGCGTGCGGTCAAAGGTCGGCCCCAGCAGCGCCGAGACGGGCTGCCCGCCCCCGCTGAGCACAGGCAGCGCGAGCATCTGCTCGTGCAGGACGTCGATGCCCTCGATCGTCCGCTGAGAGAACTTCCACGTCCCGGGCGATGTCTGGACCAGCACGATCGGTTGGCTGACAGACTTGCCGAGTTTTCCCAGCACGCGACGTTGACCCGCGCTGGACGGCTGAGGGAAGAAGACGTAGGCGTCAAGCTCCGCGGCCGCGGCCCGCTGAGCATCGGGCAGTTCATTGGCCGGGTCCGAGGCGACGCGATCGATCACGTCCAGCAGCTTCTGAGCCGCGAGCCGGCGACTGACCGCATCCTCCGCCGTCGAACCCGAAGACGGCCCAGCGGACATGTCGATGCAACCCAGCGCAATCTCCCATGCCTGCCGGGCATCGGGGCGAAGCTCCTGCGCCCGCTGCACCGCCCGCCGGAACGTCCGCATCGTCGCGGCCGGGCTGGAAAGGTCCGATTCGAGCGGCGTTTCTTCCGCTGTCGTTGGGTTGGTCGTCTGCGCCGCCGCTGGGGGTGGGCAAACAACACCGAGAACCAGCACCACGCCCAGAACCATCGGCAGAAAACCGATCCGTCCGATCCCATGTGACATCCGCATCATCACGCTCCCGAGGTGCCGAATTGGCCCCCACGTCGGGCGACCCAGCCGGCCGGCAGGCTATGATGCCTGACGTTCAGCCGATCCACCTCCATCATACGCCAAGATGAATCCCTGACACCCCGAGGAATCACTCATGCCCGGCCTTTCGCAAAAACACATCCTGATCTTCGCCGGCGACGATTACGAGGACCTCGAGCTCTGGTACCCCAAGCTGCGCCTGATCGAGGCCGGCGTGAAGGTGACCGTCGCGGGCCTGGCCGGCCCCGCCAGCAAGTGCGTCAGCAAGCACGGCTACCCCTGCGTGACCGACGCCTCGGTGGCTCACCTCAAGAGCACCGACTTCGACGGCGCCATCTACCCCGGCGGGTGGATGCCCGACAAGCTCCGGCGTGACGCGAAGGTGCTCTCGCTGACGCGCGAGCTGTCCGCGGCCGGCAAGCTCATCTCCGCGATCTGCCACGGCGGCTGGATGCCCATCTCCGCCGGCGTGTACCAGGGCGTCAACGTCACCGGCTCGCCGGGCATCAAGGACGACCTGGTCAACGCCGGGGCCATCTGGCACGACCAGCCCGTGGTGATCGACCGCCACTTCGTCAGCAGCCGCAAGCCAGATGACCTGCCCGAGTTCTGCAAGGGAATTTTCAGCGTGCTGAGCAAGTGACGGCGAAGCCGAATCAGACCGCCGCGTGTCGTCGCGCCGCGGTCAACGCGATCGCCAGTGCATCGGCCACGTCTGGGGGCGATGGCGCTTCCGGCAAGCTCAGAATGGCCTGGATCGACCGCTGCATCTGCGCCTTGGACGCGTGCCCGTAGCCGGTGACTGCCTTCTTGACCTCCGTCGAGGGCAGGTGGATCACGGGCAGTTCCTTCCTCGCCGCCGCCAGCAGGATCACGCCGCGCGCGTGGCCCATCAGGATGGCCGTCCGCGGGTGCTTGTAATGGGCGTAGAGCTTCTCGACGGCCACCACCTCGGGCTTGCACTCCTCGATCAGCGCGACCAGATCCGCCTCGAGCTGCATGAGACGGTGCTCCATGCTCTTCTTGGCCGACAACCGAAACACCCCCGCCTCGACCACGCGCGGCGGCCGGCCCAGCGCAGCGGGGATGTCCACCACGCCGTAGCCGGTGATACGCAGACCCGGATCGATCCCTAACACTCGCCGCATGGCCCCTAGAATAAGCATTCCCACGACACCGCCAACTGCCGGCCTGCGATCGATCTCGATCAACCGCGACATCGCCATGCGAGGCAAACCGATTTGCGGTAGCCTCAGCGGTCCGGCGTCGGCCCCTTGGCTAGGTTTCCCCGCTTACGAGCACGGAACGGTGTTCACGACAGCCCCCCTTAGCCATTGCGGGCGCGACGGCCCACGTGCCGATATCCCGTTCCCAGGGGCCCCGACGCGTTGTTATAGGCCCTTGATGTTCGGACTCACGGAGATTCCCGGAGAAGTGCCCCTTGGCCAAACGCCGCACCCCTGCTGAAGACGATGCTTCCCTCTTCGCCGAGGCGGAGCTGGACGATACACCGGACGACGCCGAAACCCCGCAGCCCCCTGCCCCACCTCCCTCTGCCGGCAAGGGCAGCGGCGGGCGGCGTGGAAGTGGTTCGGGCAGTGGGGGTCAGGGAGCGGGGTCGGATGGCTCCCTGCCGGGGGTAGCCCTCCAGGAGGCCGCCCAGCAGCGATACCTCAACTACGCCCTCTCGGTCATCACCAGCCGCGCCCTGCCTGACGTTCGCGACGGATTAAAACCCGTCCAGCGGCGCATCCTCTACGCCATGTGGCTCGACCGCCTGACCGCCGACGCCAAGCACCGCAAGTGCGCCAAGGTCGTCGGCGACGTCATGGGCAACTTCCACCCCCACGGCGACTCGGCCATCTACGACGCCC
>JADZCW010000208.1 GCA_020851395.1 Phycisphaeraceae bacterium | reverse complement strand
CCCTCAACCAGATGGCCGGCGAGCTCCACGCCAGCGACCAGCGCCGCATGGAGGTCATCGCCCAGGTCGCCGCCACCGTCAACCACGAGATCAACAACGCCACCTCCATCGTCGAGATGCAGCTCGAACTCCTTCGCCGCCAGGCCGGCGGAGACGCCGCCTTCGAGCAGCGCATGCGCCAGATCCACCAGACCCTCGAACGCATCAGCCAGACCGTTTCCGACCTCGGCCGCGTTCGCCGGATCGTCCTGACCGAATACTCCGCCGGCCGCAAAATGCTTGACCTCGCCCGTTCCGTGGAGGAAGATTCCCAGGCCTCGAACACACCGTCTCCGCCGGCCGATTCCGCGCCGGCCGCCCCCAATTCCTCCCGGACCGGCTGACCGGATTGATGACCCTGCCCACCCCCAAGCGCCCGACAGGCCAGCTTCTTCCGCACCTGCGGTGGTTTATCCAATTGCGCTGGCTCGCCGGCCTGGCCGTCGTCGCCGGCTCGTTCGCCGACGGCCTCTGGATGCATCGCTACGTCGCCTGGCAGGCCATGGCCACCGTCGGCGGCGCCATCCTCGCCTACAACGCCGTCCTGCGCCTGCTCCTGCCCTCGCCCAAGTCGCAACCCCACCGCGCCGGCCTCCTGGCCATGGCCTGGGCCCACATCGGCCTCGACCTCCTCTGCCTGACCGCCCTGGTCGTCTGGACCGGTTCCTCGCAGAGCCCCTTCCTGGGTCTCTACCTCTTGCACATGGTCTTCGCCAGCCTCCTCATGCCCCGCTTCATGGCCTACCTCGCCGCCCTCCTGGCCCTGGCCCTGCTCGCTCTGGGTTGGTGGCTCCAGGGCGGCTGGCCCCTTGACGCCATGGATCGCCCGCTCCTCGCCGGCTGGGCCCTGACCCTCTTCGTCACCGTCTACCTCGCCAATCACATCGTCAGCGGCCTGCGCCGTTCCCACCACCGCCTGCGCCGCCGCAACCGCCGCATCCGCCGCCTCGCCGCCGAACTCCGCCGGCATCAGCAGGCCATGCTCCAACGCGAAAAAATGGCCGCCCTCGGCCAGATGGCCGCCGGCGTCGTCCACGAGATCAACAACCCCCTGGCCAGCCTCGACTCTCACGTCCAGCTCCTCGAACGTCAGCCCCAACGGCTCGGCCCCGACGCCCTGGCCACCATCCGCCAGCAACTCAACCGCATCCAGAGCATCGTCCAGCGCATGACCGAGTTCGCCCACCCCGGCGGCAAGATGGCCGACCGCGTCGCCGTCAACGACCTGGCCCATCACGTCGCCGAGATCGCCCGCTTCGACCCCCGCTGCAAACGCGCCGCCCTCACCCTCAACCTCGACCCCCACGCCGGCCACGTCCACGTCTGCCGCCAAGCCCTCGAGCAGGTCATGCTCAACCTCCTGCTCAACGCCTTCGACGCCCTCGACGGCACGCCTGACCCACGAGTCGAGCTCTCCACCGGCGTCCGCGACGGCTGGCCCTTCCTCGCTGTGGCCGACAACGGCCCCGGCATCGACGACCCCACCAAGGCCCGTCTCTTCGAGCCCTTCTTCACCACCAAGCCCATCGGCAAGGGCGTCGGCCTGGGCCTCTCGATCAGCTACAGCCTCGTCAGCAGCCTAGGTGGCAAAATCGAGGTCCAAAGTGCCCCCGGAAGGGGGGCCCGATTCTCCGTCCTGCTCCCCGCCGACAGCCCCGCTCAACCGGCCTGACCTCCCTCCGCCCCTCTCAGGACCGAGAAGCCCAAACCCTGGCCATTTCCGGGGTTTGAGAAATCCACATCCCCGCCGCGCTGGTTCCCCCGCAATTCATCGGACTTTATTCTACTTTATACTGGCACCCGTTGTGCATTTGTTCTGACGTTCCAACGGTCGCGTTTTCATGAACCGTCCGAACAAAGGTCATTCAGGTGCATACAACCGCGGATCCTGACAAGGGCAGGGGGGGGAGGGGCCAGGACCGAGCATCCGGGGTCGGCATCCAACGCCAGCGGACGATGATCAGCCTGGTCATCGCCCTGTGCTCCTTCGCTCTGCCCGCCCACGCCCGCGTCAACCCCCAGGACGTCCCGAACGAGAACCGTCGCTGCATGCAGTGCCATGGCCAGTCCCGCATGGCCGACCTCCCCCCCGACCAGCGTCTGGCCATGGTCGTCGGCCCACTGCCCACCACCGACGCCGCGACGCGCCCCGGCCTCTACGTCCCCGACCAGTCCCTCGAGCCTCTCAGCCACCGTGCCGTCGCCTGCGTCGACTGCCACGCCGACGCCGCCAAACTCCCCCACAACGCCGAACTCAAGCCCGTCTCCTGCGATTCCTCCTGCCACACCACCCAGGCCAGCGGCTACCTCCAGGGCGCCCACGCCCACGCCGCCGCCGCCGGCAATCCCCTCGCCCCCACCTGCGCCTCCTGCCACGGCAGCCACAACATCCTCCCCAAGTCCGACCCCGACAGCCGCATCCACCCCGTCAACATCATCAAGGTCTGCGCCGACTGCCACCAGAAACAGGTCGGCAACCTCCCCGACGGCAAGCCCGCCGCCGCCCACGTCGCCGCCTACCTCGACTCCGTCCACGGCCGAGCCGTCGAGGGCGGCCTGGCCGTCGCCGCCACCTGCGCCGACTGCCACGGCGCTCACAAGGTCCTTCCCTCGGCCGACCCCGACTCCCACGTCAACCGCCGCCACGTCGCCGAGACCTGCGGCCAATGCCACGTCGGCGTCGAACGCGTCTACCTCAAGAGCGTCCACGGCCAGGAACTCGCCCGCGGCAGCGACAAGGCCCCCGTCTGCTCCGACTGCCACGCCGCCCACACCATCTCCCGCGCCGACACCCCCGAGTTCATGCTCGACATCGTCAACGAGTGCGGCTCCTGCCACAACAAGGACCGCCGCGGCGGACGCTCCCTCTACGAGACCTACCGCTCGAGCTACCACGGCCAGGTCGCCGCCCTGGGCTACACCCGCGCCGCACGCTGCTCCGACTGCCACGGCGCCCACGACATCCGCCGACTCGACGACCCCGCCGGACGCCTCTCAGCCGACAACCGCCTGGACACCTGCCGCTCCTGCCACCCCGACGCCGGGCCCAAATTCACCAGCTTCGACCCCCACGCCGATTACCGCGACCGCCACCGCAACCCCCTCCTGCACGCCATCTGGCTCTACTTCATGGTCGTCATCGGCAGCACCTTCGCCTTCTTCGGCCTGCACACCATTCTCTGGTTCATCCGCGCCGTCAAACAACACGCCAAGCACGGCCGCCCCAACCACCACGCCAACCACGGCCCCGCCATCGAGCGCTTCAACCGCCTCGACCGCCTCAACCACGCCCTGGTCGTCGTCACCTTCTTCGGCCTGACCCTCACCGGCATGCCCCTGCTCTTCGCCGACCACGCCTGGGCCCGCGCCCTTGCCGGACTCTTCGGCGGCGTCGCCGGCGCCGGCATTGTCCACCGCATCCTCGCCGTCATCCTCATCGCCAACTTCGTCCTCCACGGCTACTCCGTCTGGCAACGCAAGAAGAAGGCCGGCAACGTCAAGCACTGGCTGTTTGGCCCCAACTCCCTCCTCCCACGCCTCCAGGACGTCAGGGACGCCTTGGGCATGTTCCGCTGGTTCTTCACCGGCGGACCCAAGCCCCGCCTCGACCGCTGGACCTACTGGGAGAAGTTCGACTACTGGGCCGAGATCTTCGGCACCGGCGTCATCGGCGGCACCGGCCTCTTGCTCTGGTTCCCCGAGTTCTTCAGCTGGTACCTCCCCGGCTGGTTCTTCAACGTCTCGAGCGTCGTCCACGGCTACGAGGCCCTCCTGGCCGTCTGCTTCATCTTCACCATCCACTTCTTCAACGCCCACCTGCGTCCCGAGAAATTCCCCACCGACGACGTGATGTTCACCGGCCGCCTCCCTGAGTCCGAGTTCAAGGACGAGCGCCCCGTCGAGTACGACCGCCTCGTGGCCAGCGGCGAGCTCGAAAAACTCCGCCGCCCGCCCGTGGACCCCTGGAAACGCCGCGCCGCCATCGCCGGCGGCGTCATGGCCATGCTCGTCGGCACCTCCATGGTGGTCCTGATCGTCCTGGCCGGCCTGGGGCTGATCT
>JADZCW010000207.1 GCA_020851395.1 Phycisphaeraceae bacterium | reverse complement strand
CCCGGCGGGCGGGGGCACGGGGACGGATGAGCTGAGCGAGGCGCAGCTGAACACGGCGCTGCGGCAGATCTGGGAGCAGTCGTCGAGCCGGGTTGACACGATCGTGGTCGGCGGGATCCAGAAGCGGCGGATCAACGCGTTCGCGACGTCGAACCGGCGGTTCGGGGCGGAGGATGAGCAGTACCGGAACCTGGTGAGCGTGTACGAGTCGGACTTCGGCGTGTGCCGGGTGGTGCTGAGCCGGTGGGTGCCGAGTGACACGGTGCTGCTGCTGGACAGTTCACGCGTGGAGGTGCTGCCGATGGTGGGTCGCAGCTTCGGGTTCAAGAAGCTGTCGACGTCGGGTGACAGCGAGGTGGGCCAGGTGATCGGTGAGTACACGCTGGAGCTTCGGAATGAGAACGGGCACGGGCTGATCCGTGGGCTGGGCGTGAGCTAAGCGCTGAGTCGCCCCCGGATCAGCTTCCGGGGGCGGGGGGTGGGGTCCGGCGGTTTGGCGATCGTCGGGCCCTTTTTTGGGATTGAGGGGAGGGGTGAGGGATGGGGTTCTGTGTGGATCGGGATGTGCTGGCGGTCGAGCCGATGGCGTTCGTGGACCTGTCGTGGGCGAGCCAGGAGCGGGTGCGGGTGAGCGATGCAGAGGTAACGGGGAATGAGCTGAGCAGCGCGACGGCGGACTTCTCGACGGCGGGGGTGACGGCGGGGATGGTGGCGTTGATCGGGTGCGTGGGGCATGAGGTGGTTCGGCGGATTGACGCGAACCGGCTGGAAGTGTCGCGGGTGCGTGTGACGGGGGAAGATGAGGGGGTCGCGCCCACGGCGGGGACGGGGTTGGAAGTGGTGATTCGAACGCTTGGGCCGCAGATCGAGCGGGTGCACCAGAGGCTGCTGATGGCGGTGGGGGCGACGGGTGAAGATGGGGATCTGAGCGGTCGGGCGGTGACGGTGGTGTCGGCGGGGGTGATGCGGGAGCTGGAAATTTTGGGTGTGCTGAGCGAGGCATACGCGTCGTCGGCAGGGGTGAGTGGGGAGAACACGGAGATTCGGGCGAAGGCGGAGCGGTATCGGGCGGCGTTCGAGAGGCGATGCCGGGAGGCGTGGGTGCTGGTGGATGGGGATGGCGACGGCTTGGCGGATCGGCGGGTGAGCCTGGGCGTGGTGGGGATGACGCGGGTGTGAGGGGGGGGATCCGATGGCGACGGGGATGTTGGGGGATGAGGCGCTGTTTGAGAGCGGGCGATTTCGAGTTCGGGTTGGGGAGACGAAGCTGCGGCATGCGGTGGCGGAGATGCCGGGTGGCGATGGGGGACGAGTCGAGGCGCTGGGGCGTGAGGTGAGGGGGATTGAGCAGGAAGGGGAGCTGCGAGCGGACACGCTCTCCGGGTTGCGTGAGCTGATCTCTGCGATCGAGGAACGTGTGGATGGGGTGGAGAGGGAGTTGACCGACGAGCGTGGGGAGCGATGGCCGGGGGTGGTATTGGTGGGGTTTGAAGCGCGGGAGCTGGTGCGATTAGGACCGCGGTGGAAGGTGGATTACACGGCGAAGTACGTGCAGGTGAGGCCATGAACGAGTCGGCGGTGACGCAGGAAGTGTTCGAGCTGGTACTGGCCCGGCCGGCGGTGGGAGTTGGGGGTGAGATCGAGGGGTTGGTGCATCTATGGTGGCGGGCGCCAGAGCAGGGGCAGCGATTGGTGCAGGTGTATGTGGATGAGCGGTTGGTGGACGTGAGCGTGGACGTGACGCAACGCGAGATGTGGTTGGCGGTGGATCGTGGACGCGGGCATCGGATCGAGTTGGTGGCGGTCGAGGCGGAGCGGACAGACCTGCTGTGGCGGGAGCATCGGTGGGCGCAGGGGAGTTGGGAGGGGGGATTTGCCGGTGGGATTGGTGTGGCGCTGCTGCGAGATGAGCGGCTGCCGGTGGATGCACGGGTGGTGGTGAAGGTCGATGGCGTGGAGCGGGTGAATCGGGCGATGTGGTCGAGCGCGGACGATCGGGGCGGGCATGGGGTGGTGTTCGGGTTGGGTGACTTCGGGCATGACGCGGTGAGCGGGCCGGGGCTTGGTGAGGGGGAGTTGGGCGCGGGGGCGTTGGGGATCGACGGCGTGGCTTGGCGATGGTGGGATGGGGATGCGTCGGCTGGGGAGCACGAGGTGGAGGTCTGGGTGGAGGACGGACGGGGCCGGCGCGTGAGTGAGCGAGTGGGGCCCTGGACGCAGGAAGTGGACCGGATGGTGGAGGGAGCCAGGAGCGTTGAGGTGACGGGCGACGTGCTGCGGTGGGCGTGAAGGACTGGGGCTTGGGCCCGCGGTGATGATCGGAGGGGACGATGGGCGAAGTTTATCCGGACGATGCGGTGTTGGTCGGGTTGACGGAGGATGCGGTGACGGGGGTGCAGTACATCCCGACGGGGCTGAACCCGTATTACGTGGAGTTTCGCAGGTTGGTGCAGAGGATGCTGCTGGCGTGCGGAAGGGCGAATGATTTTCGGCCTTACCAGGACGGGAACCTGAGCTTTGGGGTGCGGGCGGGGCGGTGCCTGATCCGAGGGGTTGCGGTGACGTTCGCGGGGGCGACGGGCGTGGAGGTGGCGGGGGAGAGCCAGACGTGGGCATGGCTCGATGCGGAGGGGCAGTTGGTCACGGGGGTGACGGGGTTGCCGACGGATCGTACGGGGATGCTGCCGATCGCGCGGATCGTCAGCGGGGCGTCGTCAATCACGGAGATCGAGGACCTGCGAGGGGAGGCGTTCCTGCACGTGCCGTGGGTGGGATCGATCGGGATCCCGGCGTCGGCGGAGCGGGTCAACGAGCTGTTCGAGGGATTGGGGGAGACGGCGACGGCCACGGCGTTGAATCGTCTGACGGGTGGGCTAGCGAGCACGGCGGATCAGGATCACAGGCACGTGTGGATGACGCAGGATCTCAACGGGGAGGCGCTCTTCAAGTTCGGGAACGGCGACAGCGGGGGGAGCGCGAACGTGGGGCTGGTGCTGTCGACGCCGCTGAAGCATCCGTCGGACCTGGTGCTGCTGCGCGATCCGACGCATGGGCTGCTGAGCCAGCGGGTGGGGCCTTCGACGTTTCAGACGGTGGCGTCGGTGCACGGGACCTTCCTGCATGAGGGGGCGATGACGGCGAGCGTGACGGGCAAGGGGTGCGGCGTGGTGCCGGTGGACGGGACGGTGAAGGCGGTGATCCTGTCGGTGGGACGGAACATGGTGTCGACCACGGGCGGGGACGGGATCACGGCGACGGTGAAGGTCAATGGGAATGTGGTGACGAGCACACCCCCGAAGATCAGCTCGTCGTCGGGAAGCGGGTTCCGGTCGACGGCGAGGTGGGACGGAGAGGTAGCTGCGGTCAAGAGCGACGGGACGGAGCAGGTTCGCAAGGGGGACGTGCTGACGGTGGACCTGACAAGGGCGGCGGCGGGGACGGTGACGGTGGAGGCGGCGGACGTGGGGGTTCTGGTGGTGGTGCGGGTGAACAAGCCGGAGTAGGGGGGAATTTGCCCGCCCCTTCGCCGCGAGGACACGGCTCAGGGGCGGCGTGGGTGGGGAGAGGTTTTTCTCCGCGGGCTTACGCCCGCGGCTGTCAGGGGGAGAGGCGATGGGTTTGAAAGTGCTCGGGGCGGGGGAGATCGAGGGTCTGGTGGGGACGGCGCACGCGGTGGTGGGGATGGAGTATCCGCCTAGCGGGCTCAGACCGTACTACCACTGGCTGGTGCAGTCGCTGCACTTGCTGGCCGAGGCGTCGGCGGGATGGCTGCGGGTGGGGCAGGACTCGACGGGGCCGGCGTGGGTGCGGGTGGGGCCTGGGCGGATGCGCCTCGATGGTCAGGCGTGGGCGTACGCGGGGGGCGTGCTGGACCTGGGAGGGATGAACAATTCGACGGCGAAGGTGTGGATCGCCGCTGACGGTGGTGAGGCGGAAGTGGAGTACGGCTTGACCTGGCCGACGACCCGGCACCTGAAGCTGGCGGAGGTGACGCTGGCTGGGGGCGAGGTGGTGGAGGTCATCGATCGGCGATCGGAGACGATGCTTGCCGAGGGGTACGAGGCCCAGAGTGTCGAATTGTCGACGCTGACGAATGAGGTGATGCGACTGTGGCCGCGGTATCGGCTGGAATTGGCGGCGCAGGGGACGGTCTTGGCGCCGAGCGTGGTCAGGGTGGTGGTGCAGGACGCGCGTGGGATGGTGATGACGGATCGGCACGTTGTGCGGGTGCGCGTGACGCAGACGAGCGGGTATGTGACGGGGACCACGGCGACGCTGACGGTGGGGGCCGGGAGCCAGGTGGTCGAGACGGTGACGGCGGGGAAGGACGTGGTGGTGGAGTCTGACGCGGGGGGGGTGGCGTTGGTGCAGGTGGCCAATGCATCGCCAGGGACCATGCGGTTGCGGGTGGGGCCGGCGCCGGTGGGGGGTGTGCGGGCGGATTACGCAGGGTGGCTGGACGTGACGCACTAGGGCGGTGTGTGTGTTGGGGTTGAGTCGATGTGGCCAGAGCGGGCGGACGAGGGGGATGGGGTGGGGACAAAGCGGTACGACATGAGTGTGGCGGGCTGGGGGGAGTTCAGGCGAGGGCCCCGGCTGCGGTGGAGCTACGCGGAGGAGGTGCTGCGGGATGGGCCGGCGATGTACCTGCGGCTGGGGGAGGCGATCGGCGGCGGGGCGATGGACGCCTCGGGATGGGAAAGGCATGGGAGTTATCAGGGGGGTGTGCTGCTCAGGCAGGAGGGCGCTCTGGCTGGAGATGGGGATTGGGCTGTGCGGCTGAGTGAGGGGGCGTATGCGACGTTGGCAACCTGGGGACTTCCGTCGGGGGCTGCGGCGAGGACGATCGAGGCGTGGGTGAGTGTGGACGAGGAGGACGGCGGTGGTTGCCTGCTGGCGTATGGGCAACAGACGACGGGCGCAGGTTGTGTCGTGTCGGTGCACGAGGACGAGGTGAGCGTTGACTGCATCGGGCACGTCTGGGGGGCGGGGGGGATTGCCACGACGGGTTGGCACCACCTAGTGGTGGTTTGGGAGAGTTTGGGCGGGACGTCGGATGAGTGGCGGATCTATTGGGATGGACAGGCGTTGCCGTGTGGGACACTGTCGGGTGATGTGGTGACGGTGCAGACGGCGACGGGAGCGGGTTATCTGGGGCGGAGCCTGGATGAGGGCTCGTGGTGGCGGGGATGGATCGATGAGGTGGCGGTTTACGAGCAGGCGCTGAGCACGGCGCGGGTGGCGGCGCACGAACGAATGGGACGTGAGGGCTGACGGAGGCCCGGAGAAGGGGAGCGAGGCGATGGCGGGCAGTTACACGGATCTGGCGGGGGCGATGCCGTTGGCGACGACGTTCGCATTTCGGCGGTGGTATTTCGAGCTGCTGGGCAAGCGGCTGGAGACGGCGCTGCGGGCGCGGGCGACGACATACTACTTTGACGCGATCAGCGGGGATGACACGAGCGGGGCGGGGACACAGGCGAGCCCGTGGAAGACGATCACCAAGGCTCAGTCGGTCCATGACGCCTGGACGGCGGGCGAGGCGGGGCTGGCGCTGCTGTTCAAGCGCGGGACGGAGTTCGTCAGCGACACGGGTCTGGTGGTGAGCAAGGCGTGTGTGACGGTGGGGGCTTACGGCACGGGGGCGCGGCCGCTGTGGAGCCGATTCACGTTCAAGCTGCCGTCGAGCGGTGGGGGATGGGCGCTGGTCGACGGGACGCACTACAGACGGGGGTCGGTGACGAGCACGGTGGCGTGGGTCCGGCGTCAGGATGACACGCTCAACCCGCCGTACCGTATGACGTCATCGGCGGAGGTTTCGGGGCAGGTTAACTCGTGGTGGTACGATCCGGTGGGGCAGGAACTGCACGTGAACTTCGGTGTGGACGCCAACACCCTGAACCTCGAGGCGGTGTACGGCAACGATGCGATGGGCGTGGTGCTGAGCGGGGAAGGCGATCTGGTGCGGGACATCCGCTTTGACGGGTGGGGGATCAATCCGTCGAACACAGCGAACCAGGCGCACGGGGTCAAGATATCGGTAGGGGGCGTGAACGAGGCGGCGGCGATCGGGTGTGAGAGCTACTACAACTCGTCCCACGCGATTGCGTCGTATGGGGCGACGACGGGCGGGGTGTCGACATACGTCGGGTGCGTGGCGGGGCACTGCATCCCCAACAGCGGCGGGGAGACAATCTTCAACACCTACGTGGCCAACGGGGAGCAGGAGACGCTGTTCCATCAGTGTCGGGCGGCGTACGGGACGCTACCGGCTGGGATGGCGCCGACACGACGGGGGACGGCTATCTACGCGCACACCGGAGGTGCGGCGTCCAAACTGCTGATCGCGTGGGGAACGAAGGTCGACGATGGCGTGCATGGGTGTGACCACCCCGGGAGGTGGTACAACCTGCCGACGGCGGAGCGGTTGGAGGACGTCCGCGGGTTGATGGTGGACGAGGACGTTCGGATCGGCGGTTCTGGGGCGGGGCCGGCGCTGGGGCAGGGCATGGCCCGGATCAATCCGCGATGGCGGATCACGGTGAAACCACGAGTTGAGTCCGCCATGGACCCTCTGGAGACCGGTGGGTGGTTGATTAACGGACAGATCGTGGTGGACCTTACGGACGTAACGGCGTCAGGTCGGTACACGCTGTACAACGGCCCGACGCCGACGAACCGGGGGAAGATTTACCACACGCACATCCATATCAAGGGCAACGGGGTCACGAGTTTCTGCCTGGATTACGACGTCTACACGGGGACCACGAACACTTCGCCGCAGGCGGAGATGGCCAGCAGTATTCTCAGCGGCGAGTCGATGGGGGCGGGCGATCTGCGCGTGGGGTTGAACAATGACGGGTCGAGGATGAGGAGCAACGCTTACTACGGGGTGGCGGAGCGGATGGACTACGCGGGGTTCAGCAACGACACGGGGAAGGTGGTGCTGAATGACCTGCCGGTGATGGGGCTCGAGCCGTGGGTGGGGCATCCGCTGTACGAAGCGGGGAGCCTTGGGCCTCGCGTGGAGTATGACGCTTACTGGCGGCCGCGGGACCTGGAGCGGCCGACGATCGGGCCAGTGGAGGCGGCGGCGGCGCAGGGGGATGTCGGGGCGCTGCGATCGCACCTGGACAGTCTGCTCGAGCAGATGCCGGGGCAGATGGTTGAGGGGATGATGGCCAGGGAGGTTGACGGGGTGAGCTACGAGTCGGCGGTTGAGGCGCTGCTGGCGGTGATGGCGGGTGTGGCGGCGCGGAGCGGGGGGACCGTGACGTTTTACAGGCGGGATGGGCAGACGGCGAAGGTGATGGTCGGGATGGGAGACGGCGACGGGGAACGGGTGCAGAGCCTGATCTATTAGTCGGATGCCGCGGCTCTGAGAATGGCCTGGACAGGTTGTGATTCGATATGGGCCGGGCTGATGTCCGGGGGTTGGGTCTACGGTGGGGGGATATGACGGTGGGGAGCACGTACTGGACGCAGGGATTCTGGGGGGAGGGGGCCTGGGGCGAGGCATTCTGGTTTGATCCTGGTGCGGTGTCAGTGATGGAGCAGACGACTCAGGCGGCGTTCGTTGAGAGCGGCGGGGCAGGCGTGGGGGCGAGTGTCGAGATCGGTGATGAGTTGACGGGGAGCTACCTGGAGCACGATGCGGGGGAGGCGATGGGGGCGTTCTCTTGTCGTGTGATGCTACGACCGGGGGATGTGGTGGGTGGGGCGGTGGGGTTTGCTCGCGGCCTCGATGCCGAGGGTGGGGAGACGTTTCTGCTCAGTTATGACGCGGTGAGTGCCACGGTGAGGGCTCGCCTGGCGGGGGGGGGATGGCTCAGTGGATCGGCGGCGTCCATGGAGTGGGTGTGTGTTGAGTTGACGGTGGCGTCGGGCGGGGCGGAGCTGTGGTTGCAGGGACGATCCGCGGGAAGCGTATCGGTGGGAACGGAGACGGCGACTCGGTTCTTCTGGCTGGGGATGGTCGAGAGAGACAGTGCGACCAGTGGCGCGTACGCGTTGGATGAGTGGGCGATTGGTGATGCGTATGTCGGGCCCGAGCGGGTGGCGCCGGCGAGTGAACTGGCTTCTGATCCGGCGCGGTGGGTGGTGCTGTATGACGTGGGGTCGTCAGGATCGGCGGCGTGGGCGACGGAGTATCGGAGACGACGCGGTGTGCCCCTGGCGAATCTGATCGGCGTGAGGGGGGGGCAAGAAGTCCTGGACGAGACGTCGTATGAGCAGGTGATCGAGGAGGTCGAGTCTTACTTGGATCGGCATGGTCTTGTTGGGCAGGTGGTGGGCGTCCTGGTGGGGTATGGCGTGCCCGGATTCGTGCGGAGAGCTGTGGAGGATGTGCTGGACCCGCTGTCGGCGGGGTTGACGGCGATCGGGCAGACCGACCCGGTGAATGAGCTGGCGGAGCAGAACGTGATGGATCGGCCCACGGTGCAGAATATGGGAGGGCTGAGGATCGTGGCGCGGGTGGACGCTGCGAGCCTGGCTGGGACGACGGCGATGCTGGATCGTGCCGGGGCGATTGAGGCGCAAGGGCCGTTGGGCGTGGGAGAGAGCGAGGTTTACCTGAGCGTGGGGGGTTTGGCGGAGGTTGCGGCATGGGCGCAGAGCGCCAACCGTCAACGGACGCGCCTGCGGGTGGAGGTTGTGGAGGCGTTTGAGAGCATGACGGATGACGGGGTGTTCTGGGGGGAGGCGGAGGCGTCGCCGCCGGTGGGATTCCTGGGGGATCAGGCGGGGACGCGGGTGTTCGGGCTGCCGGTGCACGTGGACGGTGGGACAGGATTGACCCTGCGATCGACGGGGAGTGCGTCGTGGGTAGGGATGCTGTTCACGGGGGGTGAGGGTTACGCGGCGATGGGATTGAGCAGTCGGGAGTCGAGCCCGGCGATGTGGCCGGGGATCGAGCGCTTTTTCGAGGCGCTGCGGCGGGGGTGGACGTTGGGGGAGGCTTGGTTTGCGTCGACACGGCAGCCGGGCGGGACGGTGTATCTGGTGGGCGATCCGCTGCTGCACGTGACGCTGGCTGCCGGGGGGTGGGACGTCTACGGGCCGCTATCAAGGTTGGAAATGCTGGACGATCAGAGTCCTCAGGTGATGCTCGGCGCGGAAGAGCGTGTTGTCGAGCTGGCCGGGGAGTTGACTTGCGAGCCGGGGGATGAGGCGATCTATCTGGTCCGGCGAGTGGCGGATGACGAAGAGGCTGAGGGCGGGATCCATCCGGCTCGCGTGCAACGAGTGGGAGATGACTATGTGCCGGCGTTGGTCGGGCCGGTCTGGCCGGTGGATGATCAGTGGCCGGTCTGGGTTGAGGGGAGTTCGACGAGGATCGGCGTCTGGTGGGAGAGGCCGGCACGGCAGGCGCTCGTGGGCGAGGTGGAGCTCTGGGAAGAGGTCGAGGGAACGGCGGCAGCGATGGTGGATGTCTGGCGGCCGAGAGGATTGGAGACGGGGTGGGAAGCCTGGCGAGGGATCGACGGGACGCGCCGGCGGTATCGGTGGCGGATGACCGGGAGGCAGGGGCAGGAGGTGTGGACGAACTGGTCGGAGTGGGTGCGACTTGAGGAGGCGGATGAAGTGGTGCTGCAGCTCTGGGGGCAGGCGTGATGAGAGCATGCGCGACGTTGGAGGCTGTTGATCGACCCGGTGTGCTGGAGATGGGGCGACCCGTGGTGTGGGTCGGCGGTGTGCCTGAGCCGAGGTTGGTGGTGCGTGAGATGGAACGCTCAGGCGTTCTCGACGGGCGGTGGGTGCGCGGCGAGGTTGTCGGGCCGGCGGTGGGCGAGGCGGCGTGGGACCGGTGGAGGAGCGAGACCGCGGTGGCGGCGACGCCGGTGCGGCTGAAGGATCAGTCGGTGCGGTGGATGGTGCTCGCCGAGGGAAGGCTGGCGCGTGAAGGGAACGGACTGTCGCACGGAGGGCGTGACGATCGATTTGTGATCGAGGACGATTGGCTGTGTGGGCTCGATGTGCCTGTCCGGGCGTGGTGGTGGCGGATGGGTGAGGGGACGAGACAGCTGATTGAGCGGCGGGTGAGGTTTGAGATCGGACAGAAGGCGAATCGCTCGGCGCACCGGGCGGAGGTTCAGGGGCACCGTGTGTACCTGCTGGAGGAGTCGGCGGAGCCCTGGACGGTCCGGACGGCGATCGAGGCGATGGCGGCCATGGGGGGATGGGAGATCGGGACGGCGACGATCCCCGCGGAGGAGGCGGAGGCATCGCTGGGGGTGGCGGTGGACGTTTCAAAGCACCTGGGAGATGGGCTGACAGCGCTGCTCGAAGCGCATGGGCTGCGTGTGCATCGTGAGATGACGATGGAGAGCGGTTCGGTTGTGGAGCGACGGGGGATCTACCCGGCCTGGCATGGGCGTCGCGTGTGCGTGGTTGGGTCGGTGCTGGGGAAGGGTGGAGAGTCGACGCTCAGTGTGGCGTCCGGACCGGAGTACGAGGCGGGACGATCGTGGACGGCCGAGGGCGGCGCGTGGGAGATTGAGTCGACCTTCGAGCTTGTGCCGGGCTGGGACCCGGCGCTGGCGGGGCCCACGACGCCCGACGCGTATTTCGCCAAGACATGGGGAGGGTTCGCGACGTACGCCAACGTGTATCGGTTGTGGGTTCTCAATGAGGATGGGTACTTCACCCAAGCACCGTACGGTCAGCCTGTGTTTGATCTGGGGACCTTTTTCGGTCAGCCCGGGCTGGTCGGCCGACGTGTGCCGTTCACGGACTGTCTGGTGCTGGACGAGACCGGGCAACGCAAGGCTGCGGTGGTCGAGATGAGTTTCGACGACGGGGTGACTTGGTCTAGGTACTGGGGCGCAGTAACGACGCGCACGGACCGGGCGGGGATTTATCTCGACGATGTTTTTCTGCCCGGGGAGTATCTGCCCCTGGCGAGGCTGGGAGTGGTTCGCGTCCGGGTGACGGCGAGTCTGATCTGTCCGGAACCCGTGCGGATGTCGCGGTGGACGGGCAATCCATTCATGGGACTGGATCCGCCGACGACACTGGATGTATCGAGTGCGTTTGGGTTCCGACGCGTGGATCAGGCGAGCATTCACGCTCAGGGCGTCAGGAGCGGGCAGCTTGCTTCGGTTGAGGGAGACTCGACGGGGGCGATGACGTCATGGCTGAGCCGGTACGTGCAGAGGGTAGGACGGCGTGATGCGGCGGGGTCAACGGTCAAGACGGAGCTGGCGGGGCTTTGGGGGCAGTTGCGGGTGGGCGACGAGCTGACGGGGCTGTCGGTCGCCGGGCGTGAGGCGGACGGACGCGTGATGCGGGTGCGGAAGGTGACGTGCCACTGGTCCGCGGGGGAGGGGGGTAAAGCCGGGGTTGGCAGCAGCGTGGTGGAGGGGAGTTGGGAATGGATGAGGGAATGATCCGGCCGGCGATCGAGCCGTTGGCGCAGTTCGGCGTGGCGGGGTTGATGGGGGCGCTGTGGGTGTGGGAGCGGCTGCACACGCGCAAGCGAGAGCAGCAACTTAGTGAGGCGCACGAGCGGATCGGGCAGCAGAGGCAATCCCTGCGTGCGATGGTGAAGCTGATCCGTCAGAACACGCATGCGATCGAACGGTTCGGCGCGGCGCAGGATCGGGTGGGAAGACTGCTGGAGAAGATCTATGAGGAACATCGGGGGATTGTGGGGTGGATGGGCGCGGAGGGGCCTCGTGGCGGCCGGGCCTTGGGCGAGACGGTGGGCGATTGTCGGGGTGATGGCGGCGGCTGTGGTCGGTTGTACGTCCCCGCCGGCGACCACGGCGCTGATGCTGGTGGCACAGAAAGCGATCGAGGGCGAGACAGTGATGCAACAGGAGGACCTGGCGCGGGATCGCCAGGCCCTGGCCGAGCGGCGTGAGGCGCTGCGGACGGCGTTTGAGGCGGATCTGGCGGGGCGGAGTGAGTTGGACGCGGGCTGGGTGCGCGACGCGGCGGAGGGGTACGCGGCGGCGGTGGAGGGGCTCGTCCGGCACGAGGCGGAGTTGGAGCGGATGCGGCGGCAACGGGTAGAGAACCTGCGGGCCGCGTGCGAGGCCCAGGAGCGGGCCATGACGTTGCTGACGGGGCAGGACGCCGTGATCAGAGGGATGATGGGGTGGGACGCATGGGATGAGATGTACAAGCTCTCGGGAAAGGAGGGCCGGTGATGCAGACGACGGCGTTGCGGGACGTGGTGAGTCAGAGGCTGACGTCGCGGTGGGAGGCTTGGGCGGTCGATCATCCGCACCTGGCGGCCGCCATCGACCGGATGAAGCTGATTGACTCGGCGGTGCAGAGCCTGCGCGAGGACGCGGAGTTCAGGGAGGCGATGCGGCAGGCGGACCTGGATGAGGCGAAGCTGGCGGCGGCTGCGAGGGTGTTGGAGAGGATCGAGGGCTGGGTGACGCGGTGGATCCCGGCGTAAGGTGTGGGGCATGGGATCGCGTCACCGTTGGCGTGACGCATCGAGAGGGGAGGTCGGGTGTGACCAATCGGTGGTTGAGCAGGAAATTCTTGCTGAGTTTTTCGGCGCAGGTGACGGCGGTGCTGGTGCTGGTCTGGCCGCAGCACGAGTCGGCGATTGCTCAGGCGTCGACGTCGGTGACGGCGTTGGTGGTCTTGCTGCTCAGCGGGCTGGGGTACGTGCGGGCGGAGGCCTCGGTGGACCGGGCACGGGCGGAGCAGTCCGAGACGTCGGAGCCTTGAAGCGGGAGGCAAGGGCGTCTATGCTCGGGCCGTATGAGGTGTCTTCTCGGAAAGGCGGGACGGAGCCGGACGCTGCTGGCGGTGCTGGTGGTGGCGATGATGGCGTTTTTCGGTTGCACCTCCAAGGGCAGATCGGTTGCCGGCGACGGCCAGGGGCTGCTGGACATCCTCCAGAAGCCGGCGTGGGAAGTTCGGCCGGCGAGGATGAGGATCTATCCCTCGACGCGGATCATCCGGGAGGCGGGGCAGGGGATCCTCGAGGCAAGGGTGGAGTTCCGCGACGAGAACGGCGACCCGGTCAAGGCGGTGGGGGACCTGCGGTTCGAGCTGTTGTCCTCGGGGCGGGCGGGGGAGGTGGGGCAGCGGCTGTTCAGCTGGTCGGTGCCGATGCTCAGCCGGGAGCAGAACGCGACGTTCTATGATCCGGTGACCCAGGCCTATCTCTTCAGGCTCAAGCTCGAGAGTGTGACGATCCTGCAGGACGAGGTGGTGCTGCGGGTGACGTTGCTGCCGGCCGAGGGCAAGCGGCTCGAGGCCGAGGCGCTGATCAGCCCGTCGGAAGGGCTGATCGAGGGGCGGAGCCTGCCGACGCGCTGACGGCAGGGAAAAACGAGCCAGGACTTGGGTCAGGTCGCTAATTGGCCGATAACCCGGTAGGCGCGGCTGCCGCGCCTTGGAGAGGGCTATCCATGTCGCTGGAGATTCGCGAGCTTGAGCCGGCGGACCTTGAGGCATTGGTTGAATTCTGGCCCAAGGCGGCGGAGGCAGCCAAAGAGGTGGCTCCGCTGGAGCTTGAGCGTCTCAGAGCCATGCAACGACTGCACCCGACGCTCAGCCTGGTCGCCCGGGACGGCGGGCAGATCGTCGGAGCCATTCTGATCGACGAGATATCCACTGGTGGGCGGATGATCTACCGGTTGGCGGTGGCTGAGCCATTCCGCGACGGGGAGTTGCCCCGGGAGCTGGTGGACAAGGCCCTGTGGAAGCTGTTCCACCAGCGTGTGCACGCCTGTCGGCTCCAGGTGCTCGATGAGTCGGGCGGGCTGCCGCTGTGGCAGGGTTCGAGGTGGAAGGATCTTGGCATTTCGCAGGCCGATAAGGATGGAGTGGGAGCATCCAAAGATCCCGCGGCCCAGCCGTCCGGTAGTGCCGACACCCAGCATGACGCCACGGACCCACCGGCCGCGTCGGCCGCCTAGGTTGCCTCGGGACGACGAAAGATCATCGCCATGTCTGGCTGAAGCATCGCGACCGGCGGCGTGATCGGCATAACCGTTACAGCCCTCACGGTCGGGCACGCGTGTGTTGCACAGCCGCCACACAGGGCTGATCGCACGGTCTGACGTGTCCGATAGCGACAACATATGAACGTCCCGTCTCCCGGTCGACATGGTTCCGGCACTGCGAGCCCCTCATCCCCGGGCGGCGATCGCACACCCTCGGGCGACAAGCTCGCTCACGAGCTGGCCAACCTGTTGGACGGGAGCCTGCGGAACGTCGGGCTGGTGCTGTCGGTGTTGCGCAAGAGCGACGGTCTGGCCGACGCCGACGGCGACGGAACCGACGATGTGCTGCAGCGCCTGCAGGTGACCAACGAGGCCATGAAGCAGATGGCGTGGTTGATCCGCGGGTGGATGGACGCGATCCACCAGCACCAGCCCCTGGAGCGTGACAACAGAACGCTGGCCGACGCGGTGGTGCACGCGGTGCAGCTGTTGTCGGCGGCGGCGGAGATGCGCCAGGTGCACGTGCGGATCGACCTCGAACCCCGCGCAGCCCAGTTGCCCGCCGGATCGGTCTATCCCGTCATCGCCAACGCCCTGCGGAACAGCCTTGAGGCCATTGACTCCGAGCCGATCGGCGCCCCGCAGCGTGGGGGCGTCATCGAGGTTCAGGCCAGGGTGGTGGATCAGGACTTGCTGCTGAGCGTCACCGACGACGGGCCGGGGTTGAGCACGGTTGTGGCGGATGACAACGGGGTGTTCCAGACCGGCAAGACGACCAAACCGAACGGTCACGGCCTGGGGCTGGAGCTCTGCCGCGAGGTGGCCCAGAGCCTGGGGGGAAGTCTCACGCTGGAGAATCACAGACCTCGCGGCGCGAGATTGACCTTGCGCTGCCCGCTCGCCTCCGTGCAGGCTTGAACTGCGATCTCGCGCCCGGCGCGCAACCTCTACAGGACGTGAAGACCCCATGCCCGCACAGCCCCGCATCCTCATCGTGGACGACGACCCGCTCGTGGCCGAGAGTCTGTCGGAGTTTCTCCGGCAGGAGGGTTTCAGCACGGCCACGGCTCAGGATGGGCAGGAGGCGATGGCGTTGCTCGACGGCATGGAGCAGACGCCCGCACCATCAATTCAGGCTGGCGAAGGTTCCGGCCGCAAGCCGAGCTCGTCGCTCAAGCTTGCGTCAAGTCGCGAGGATGGCAAGACGGCACAGGGAGGCGATTTCGGCGTGGTGGTGACGGACCTGTCGATGCCGCGATGCAACGGGCTGGAGCTGCTGCGGGCGTTGCGTCAAAAGCACGAGTCGATCGTGCCGGTGGTCATCACCGGGTACGGGAAGATCGAGTCGGCGGTCGAGGCGGTCAAGCTCGGGGCGGTGGACTACCTGACCAAACCGGTGGTGGACGACGAGCTTCGTGTCGCGGTGAACAAGGCGATCCGCCAGCACGCCCTGATCGACGAGAACCGGACGCTGCGCGACCAGCTCACGGAGAGGTTCGGGCTCGGGAGCATCGTGGGATCCGATTACCGGATGCAGAAGGTGTACGACCTGGTGACGGCCGTGGCGCCGAGCAAGACGACGGTGCTGATCGAGGGCGAGAGCGGGACGGGCAAGACGATGATCGCGCACGCGATCCACACGTCCAGCCCGCGCTCGGCCGGGCCGTTCGTGACGTTCGCCTGCGGGTCGATCCCGGAGACGTTGCTCGAGTCGGAGCTGTTCGGGCACGTCAAGGGCGCGTTCACCGGGGCGGACGCGGACAAGCCGGGCAAGATCCTCGCGGCCCAGGGCGGGACGCTCTTTATCGACGAGATCAACTCCGCCACGCCGGCGCTGCAGCTGAAGTTGTTGCGCGTGCTGCAGGAGAAACGGTTTGAGCCGTTGGGTTCGACACAGACGCTCGCCGTCGATGTCCGATTCGTTCTGGCGACGAATCAGTCGTTGACGCAGCTCGTGGCCGAGGGGCAATTCCGGGAGGACCTGTTCTATCGCATCAACGTGGTGAACATCGCCCTGCCTCCTCTGCGCGACCGGCTTGGCGACATCCCGCTGCTGGCCAAGCACTTCCTCGAGAAGTACCAGCATGAGACGGGCAAGAACGTCACGGGTTTCTCCGAGGCGGCGATGGCGGCGATGCAGAAGCACGCCTGGCCGGGCAACGTGCGGGAGCTGGAGAACGCGGTTGAGCGGGCGGTGGTGCTCTCATCGCGGCCGACGATCGACGTGGGGGATCTGCCGGAAACGATCGCTGTGGGGTCGTCGGCTGGCGCTTCTTCAGCGGAGGTGGCGGCGGGGCAGAAGAATCTCTACACCCCCGCGCTCGACGGTGGATGGACACCGACCGGCCTGGAGACCGCACTGGTCGAGCCCGAGAAGCAGAT
>JADZCW010000206.1 GCA_020851395.1 Phycisphaeraceae bacterium | reverse complement strand
TTCTTCTTCTTGGCCTTCTTCTTGGTGGCCTTCTTCTTCGTGCCCTTCTTCTTGGTCGCTTTCTTCTTAGCCATGGCTGTTCCTCTCGAAGTCGCCAGCGGAGCTTTGAGACACTTTACTGCATCAGTGAAATCAAAGTCAACTGAATTCCTCACCGATGCACCATCTTTATCGGCCGCGCCGGGCACGATTCTTGAGCGATGATCACAAGTTGTCCCGCCGCGCCGCCCGTTCGGCGCCGTCGCGCGGCCCGAACGACATCGATCACCACCGCGCGACGCGATCGCTGAAGCGCGCGAAATCAAGCTGAATTTGAGAGAAAAACGCCGCGATACGCCGACGCATGCGTCACGAATCGCCCCCCACCGACGGCCCCGAGCCCTCCTCGAGGATGATCACGTCGTCCGGGTCGATTTCGACCGTCGCGGCCTCTCCCGCGGCCGGCGACCACGAGTTTCCCACCACCGTCGCCGTCAGCCATGACCCGTCACCGAGGTCCAGACGCGACTCCGTGGCGTGACCAAGGTATGTCGAGCCGGCGCAGACGCCCCGCAACACGCCCTGACGCGCCGACTCGGTGACCGGGCGCGGGCGCGCCGACTCGGGCCGGATGCAGCACGTCACCCTCGCCCCGACGCTGATTCCGCCCCGGGAATCGGTTGATCTGACATGATTTGCGGCCCGGATCTCCCCCGCCGGCGTCCGCAGGCGGAGCAGACGCCCCGGCTCGATCTCCGCCACCACGGCGGTCAGGAAGTTCGCCTGGCCCAGGAAGGACGCCACGAAGCGCGACCGCGGTCGCTGGTACAGCTCGCGCGGCGGCCCCGCCTGGGCGATTCGGCCGGCCGACATCACCGCGATCCGGTCCGCCACCGAAAGCGCCTCGGCCTGGTCGTGCGTCACGTAAACGGCCGTCGTCCGCGTCCGCCGGCAGAGATCTTTCACCAGCCCCCGCAGCTCGACCCGCAGCTGGGCGTCGAGGTTCGCCAGGGGCTCATCCAGCAGCAGCACCGCCGGCTCGACCGCCAGCGCCCTGGCCAGCGCCACCCGTTGCTGCTGCCCGCCCGAGAGCTGCTGGGGCTTGCGGTCAGCCATCGGCAGCAGTTGCACCGCATCGAGCACCATCTCGACTCTTTTTCTAACCTCCGCACGTCGCTTGCCCTGCACCTCGAGCCCGAAGGCCACGTTCTGCCGCACCGACATGTGCGGCCACAGGGCGTAACCCTGGAAGACCATCGCCGTCGGCCGCTTGTTGGGAGGTGTGCGGGTGACGTCCCGCTCGCCGAACTGAATCGACCCGGCTGTGGGCTCGACGAACCCCGCGAGCATCCGCAGCAGCGTCGTCTTGCCGCAGCCCGACGGCCCGAGCAGGAAGAACATCTCGCCGGCGTCAATGTCCAGGTCCACCGCGTCGACAGCCGCCGTGGCGCCGAAATGCTTGGACAGGCCTCGGATCCGGATCGGGAGCATGCCAGCAGATTACCAGGGAAGCCGCCGCCGTGATCAACCCTGCACCGCGATCACCGCCGCCAGCCGGCCCGTCACGCCCTGGTCCCGCCGGTGGGAGAAGAATTCCTCGGCGTGCTCGAACGTGCAGCGGTCCGTCCCGTCGATGGCCGCCTCCGCCACGCCCGCCCGCCGCAGCTGCAGCCGAACAGACCGTTGCAGGTCCACGTGCGGCTTAGCGAAGGATTTTTCATCGATCACCTCGGCCAGATCAGCCCCCCGGAATTGATCAGCCACCTCCGGCCCCACCTCGAAGTGCCGTAGCGAGATGCACGGTCCGATCGCCGCGACGAGGTCCCCCGGAAGGACGCCGAACCTCTCCCGCATCACGCCGACGGCGTTGGGCGCCACCCCCGCCACCACGCCTCGCCACCCCGCGTGCACCGCCGCCACGCGCCTCCCCGACCGCTCCGCCAGCAGCACCGGCACGCAGTCCGCCACCCGCACCGCCAGCAGCAGGCCCGGATGCTCCGTCACCAGGGCGTCAGCCACGGGGCAGTCCTGGGGTCTGACCGGCTCGGCCGGCGGGACGTGCACCTCGCCGGTGTGCATCTGCCGGACCACCGATCGTGCGTGCCTGGTCAGCCCCAGGGCCTCGCGCAGGCGGCGGTAGTTCTCCGCCACGGCCGTGTTGGCGTCGGTCGCGTTGTCCTTGGCCAGTTCGCCGAGGTTCAGCGACGCGTAGGGTCCCTTGCTGATGCCCCCAATCCGCGTCGAGAAGGCGTGCGGCACGCTCAGGTCCATCAGAAGAGGCGACTGATACGTCACCACTCCGTTGTCGTGTTCCTGCCTTACAAGCATGGTCAGATTAGAATCAATACGTCGCCCCACCGCCACGGCCCGAGGTGAGCATGGCTGAAGTCGGGGGCCGGGAGCCTGTCTTGTACGAAGTGACCATCGACCGCCGTTTCCGAGCCGACCACACGATCCGCCTCTATGACGGGTCGTGGGAGCCGGTGCACGGCCACGACTGGCGGGTCTGGGTGACGGTAGGGGCGGCCAGGCTCGACGGGATCGGTGTGGTGATGGATTTTCACCTGCTCGAAACCTTGCTCGACGCCGCGGTGGCCCAACTCAAGGGGTGCGTCCTCAATGACCTGCCGATGTTTGCCGCCGTGGGCTCCGGCAAGGCTCGCGCGTCCTCGGCCCGCCGCAAGTCTGCCCCGCCACCGACGGCCGAGCACCTGGCTCGTTGGATCGCCGGCCAATTGACCCCGCACCTGCCCACCGGCCGGCGTCTGCGGCGGGTCCGCGTCGAGGAGGCCCCGGGCTGCCTGGCCGACTACATGCCTCGCTCGTGACCTGTTGGTTCAGACCCGAAGGATCGGGGGAGCCCATGTCGACCGATCGGATGATTGGTGCATGTCGTCGTCAGATCCGGGAGTGAGGTACGATGCGTGAGAAGCTGGCGATGGAGGGCTGGTGGGAGTGGGACCCCGCCCAGCGGCGGTGGACGATGAGCCCGCGGATGCTCGAGATCCTCGGCGTCCACGGCGATCGCGCGGCCGATGGTCTGGCGCCCGGCGCTATGTCCGACTGGGTGGAGATGACTCATCCCGAAGATCAGCCGTCGCTGAAGATCCAGGTTAAGACTCACCTCAACGGCCGCATGCCCTGGGTGCAGATGGACTGCCGGTTGCGCCGCGTGGACGACACCTGGTGCTGGGTCCGCCTGCGCGCCGCGTCGGTCGGTCGGAGGGACCATCAGCGCTGGGTCGGCTGCGTGGTCGACGTTGACGATCACCGCCGCACGCAGGAGGTCCTCGGCGCCAGCCAGCAGTGGCTGGACTTGGTGCTCGACGCCTCGCGGATCGGCTTCTGGGACTGGGACGCCCGCCAGGGCCAGCGGGTCTACTTCAGCCGCGGCTACAAGCAGATGCTCGGTTACGAGCCCGGCGAGATCCAGGACACCTGGTCCGGCGGCTGGCACACCCTCGTCCACCCCGACGACGCGGCCGAGGAGAAGCGCATCGCCGTGGCCCACATGACCGGCCAGAGCGATCACTACGACGCCCAGTACCGCATGCGTCACAAGGACGGCCGGTGGCGATGGGTCCACGCCCGCGGCCGGATCATCCTCCGCAACGCCTCGGGCGAGCCCCTGCGCTGGGTCGGCGTCCACACGGACATCACCGATCGTGTGCTGACCGAGCAGGCCCTGCGTCAGAGCGAGGAGCGCTACCGCAACGTCGTGCAGTGCCAGACCGAGATGATCTGCCGGTTCCTGCCCGACACGACGCTGACCTTCGTCAACGAGGCCTACGCGCGGTTCTTCGGCCGGTCTCCCGAGCAGCTCGTGGGCCGTTCGTTCCTGATACTCGTGCCCGAGTCCGAGCACGAGGGCATCCGCCGCCACGTGCGGTCGCTCACGCCCGGCTCGCACACCGCGACCTATGAGCACCAGGTCTACAGCCCCGACGGCCGCGTCTCCTGGCAGCAGTGGACCGACCAGGCCTTCTTCGACGAACGCGGCGAGCAGGTCGAGCTGCAGGCCGTCGGCCGGGACATCACCCACCGCCACGAGGCCGAGGAGGCCCTGCGCGCCAGCGAGCAGCGTTACCGCAGCCTCGTCGATTCCCTCGAGGAGATGATCGTTCGCGTCCGCCTCGACCGGACGCTGACCTTCGTCAACGCCGCCTTCTGCCGAATGATGGACAAGACGCCGCAGGAGCTGCTCTGGCGGACCGTGCAGATCCAGATCCACCCCGACGACATCGCCTACGCGCGCAACGCCGAACGGCAGATCCGCCAGACGCCGCACCGCGTGACCGTCGACATCCGTCAGCACACGGCCGAGGGCTGGCGCTGGATCCGTTGGCAGTGCCTGGCGCTGCTCAACGACCGCCACGAGATCGACGAGATCCAGGCCGCCGGCCGGGACATGACCCGCCAGATGCAGGCCCAGGCCGAGCAGCGCCACCGCCTGCTGACGCTGGCGCACGTGGCCCGGATCAACACGGCCGGGCAGATGGCCTCGAACCTCGCCCACGAGATCAGCCAGCCGCTGACGGCCCTGCTCAACTTCGCCCACGCCGCCCGCCGCCGGATCGAGGCCGGCCAGGCCAGCCCCGATCTCGTCGCCGAGGCGCTCGAGCAGATCGTCCTGCAGGGCGAGCGAGCCGGCCAGATCGTCCAGGGCGTCCGCGAGTTCGTCGGCCGGCATGTGCCCGACCGCCAGTCGATCTGCTTCCCCTCCGCCGTCGAGCGGGCCGTCCGTTTCGTCTCGGCCGAGGCCCTGCGCAACCGTGTCCACATCCAGGTTCAGTGTTGCGCTACGCCCTGCCAGGTCCTGGCCGAGGTCAGCCAGATCGAGCAGGTGCTGGTCAACCTGCTGCTCAACGCCATGGACGCCATGCACGACACGCCCGGCAAGCCTCAGGAGCTCACCCTGAGCGCCCGCCGACTTGTCCGGGCCGTCGAGGTCCGTGTCAGCGACACCGGCCCGGGCGTCGACGAGGCCAACCGAGAACGCATCTTCGAGCCCTTCTTCACCACCAAGTCGCACGGCATGGGCCTGGGCCTGTCCATCAGCCGATCCATCATCGAGGACCACGGCGGCCGGATGTGGGTCGAGCCCAACGACCAGGGCGGCGCCACCTTCTGCTTCACCCTGCCCCAGCCAGTCCGCCAAGGCCCGACCATGTGATTGTTGTGTGGCAGTTTTTTTAAAATGACGAATTGACTGTCTTGACCTAGGGCATTTGCCTGATAAGATGGACTTGTCCGTTCTGGGGCCATCTGCATCTCGCTTTGCGGATCATAGTTGCGACTGCGCCCGGACCAAGAGATTGCTCTGCCTTTCTGAGACGAAGGGGCCGTCGATGAAACCCACTGTATTTGTCGTGGACGATGAGCCGGCCGTGCAGCAGTCGTTGCAGTGGCTGCTCGAGTCGGTGGGTCTGCCGGTGCAGACCTTCGGCTCAGCCTCGGAGTTCCTGGGCTACTGGCGTCCGGAGATGCCCGGCTGCCTGCTGCTGGACCTGCGGATGCCCGGCATCAGCGGCGTGGAGCTGATGGAGCAGCTCCGCCAGCAGGGCTCGATCATGCCCATCATCGTCGTCACCGCCCACGGCGACGTGCCCGTGGCCGTCCACGCCATGAAGGCCGGGGCCATGGAGTTCATCGAGAAGCCCTACAGCGACCAGCTCCTGCTCGACCGCGTGCAGACAGCCATGGAGATCGACGCCCAGCGGCGGCGCGAGCTCGCCTCACGCACAGCCATGTCCAACCGCGTCGCCTTGCTGACGCCGCGCGAACGGCAGGTCATGGAGATGGTCGTCATCGGCCAGTCCAACCGTCAGATCGCCGCCGAACTGAGCCTGAGCGAGAAGACCGTCGAGGTCCATCGCGCCCACGTCATGGAGAAGATGCGGGCCGACTCCCTGGCCCAGCTCGTCCGCATGGTCCTGGTCGCCCAGGGCAAGGCCGA
>JADZCW010000205.1 GCA_020851395.1 Phycisphaeraceae bacterium | reverse complement strand
CGGTTTTGTAAACCGCAGGTCGCCGGTTCGAGTCCGGCAGGTGGCTTTGTGGGTTCGGGAGCGGGTCATTCCCCGCGTTGTGAATTCAGCCCGCGTCGCGCGTCACTCGCCTGATTCGTCGCTCGCGAAGCGGGGCTGACAAGGCCCTGTCAGTCCGCCCGGCCAGGGGCGCATGCCGGGCTGACAGCCCACGTTCATCCATGTAATAATCTTGCGCCGACGGCGGACGGCGTGCCGGCGGGGAGGAATGAGCCTTGGCCACGGACTACGGGCGGATTCATCGACTGCTCAAGATCCTCGTGATGATCCAGTCCGGCCGATCGTGGTCGGCTCAGTCGCTGGCTCGCGAGTGCGGCAAGAGCGTGCGGACCATCTTCCGCGACCTGCGGACGCTCGAGGCCGCGGGGGTGCCCTGCCAGTTCAACTCCCGGCGGGGCGGGTATCAGGTGCGGGCGGATTTCTTCATGCCGCCCGTGGAGCTGACGATCGAGGAATCGCTGTCGCTGGCGGCGTTGGGCGAGCAGGTGGCGGGTCAGGATCAGATCCCCCTGACGCGTGCGGCGGCGCGGGCGATCGAGAAGGTGCGTTGCCAGCTGCCCGGGCCGATCCGCCAGGAGGTCGAGCAGACGGGCCGGCACCTGCGGATCAGGCTCGCGGCCACGGCGCCGGAGGACGGCTCGCAGGACGTTTACGACCTGGTGCACATGGCGATCCGGACGCGACGGGTGCTCCGCTGCGGGTACGAGGCGGCGCATGGTTCGGACCCCGGGGGATCGCGGCGCGCCGGCCCGGACGAGGAATTCGAGTTCGAGCCCTACACGCTGTTCTTCAGTCAGCGGGCGTGGTACGCGGTGGGCCGGCACGGAGGCCGCCGCGGCGCGATCCGTTGCCTGAAGCTCAGCCGGTTCACGCGCTGCCAGCTTGCCGGTCGGCGGTACGAGATTCCCAGGTCGTTCCGGCTCGACGACCACCTGGGGCTGGCCTGGCGGATGATCCGGGGCGGGCGGCGTCATGAGGTCGTGATCGAGTTCGACGCCGAGTTCGCCGAGACCGTGGCGGACACGCGCTGGCATGCGACGCAGAGCGTGGAGTGGCGCGAGGACGGGTCGATGGTTTTCCGATGTCAGGTCGACGGGCTTGACGAGATTGTCTGGTGGGTGCTGAGCATGGGGCCGCACTGCCGGGTGGTTCGTCCGCGTGAGCTGGCCGATCGCGTGGCGGACCTGGGGCGGGGCGTCGCGGCTGTCTATGCGTGAACACACGGCCCCGGGGGCGTTGAATCGCCGCTCCGGCGAGCCGTCGGCCGTCCCGGACGGCCATGGTCGGCTGGGGGATGCCGAGGATTCAGTCATCCCGCGACGCGGGGACGTGAGGCCTGTCGCCCCGGCGGTCGATGAACACCGCCACGCGCTGGTCAAGGGCGTCGGCGTGGAGGCGGATGCCGCCCCGCGTGGGGGCGATGTCCCTGGAGTCCACGACCCGGATCAGGTCTTCCCAGGATTTGTCCCGCGGGGTCAGGTCCGAGAGATGGTTCGGGGCCTCGAGGAAGAACGACTCGCGCAGGAGATTGCGGTCCTGCCTGGGAAACAGGGCCAGGTAGAGGATGTTGCCCTCCACCAGCTCGTTGAGGAAGTGGGTGCCCAGCGAGACGTCGGGGACGAGGTTCTCGCGCATGGCCACGATCTCGCAGAGGACGGCGATGCGGTTGATCTCGGCGAAATGGACGGGGATTCCCAGCTCGGGGCTGCTGGTCCCCCACCGGCCCGGCCCCATGAGCATGATGGTCCGCTCCGGCGAGCAGGCGTGGTTGATCCGTCCGATGACGCGGGCCACTTCATGGCGCATGGCCAGGGTCAACGCGGCGTAGGCTGACGGCACGACGTAGACGAACCGGTCCACGTCGATGATCCGGCTGTGACCGATGACCGCCCCGCGGGCCTCGAGGATGCTGTCCGGGGCGGGGACCTCCAGCCTCGGGAGGCGGGACCGCCCCGTCCCCTGGACCTGCAGCGGGCGGCACTGGAGCAGGTTGATTCTGTAGCGATCATCATCGATGAAGTTCGCGGTGAACTCGATGTCCACCGGACAACCGTAGGCCTGCTCGAGGATTCGCAGCATGTCGCGCATGTTCTGGACGAAAGAGGTCCGCGACAGGAGCCGGTCGAAGGTCAGGACCCAATGAGGTTGTCTGGTCGGATCGTCCACGGGGGCGGGGGAGGCAAACATCCGGATGGGCAGGTCGTGGTTGCGGGCGACCAGCTCGTTGAAGTCCCCGTGGGTCAGGCGATTGGCGGCCAGGTCCAGGTAATCCACGCGGCGCTGGGAATAGTCGCGGACCTCGTCAAAATTAGCCTCCGGTCGCTTCTCCGGGGCGTTGAGGGCCACGATGCGGGTGTAATCGTCGTCCGTGCGATCGACCGCCCGGGTGCCCAGGCCGAACACCAGGCGGATGACCCCGGCCTTGGGATCGATGGCCTGATTCCAGACGTAGGGGTTGTAGGAAAAACCGACCCCGGCGACCTGGGGATAGAAGGCGGTGTCGTACACGGCGCCGGAGACGCGCATGACCAGCAGGGCCATCTGCTCGTCCTGACCGAGCAGCCCGCGTCCGAGGCGGTAGCGAAGGGCCTTGTCGCTCATGGTGCTGGCATAGACCTGCCGCACCGCGTCGAGCAGGGCCTCGAGCCGTTGCTCGCGGGTTCCTTGATTGACGCAGAACACGCTGTCGTACTTGCCCGCGAAGGCGTTGCCGTAGTTGTCCTCCTGCAGCGAGCTGGAGCGGACGATGTAGGGCGATTCGCCGAAATAGTCGATGATCTCTCTGAACTGGCGGATGTTGTCGTCGAGGAAATCGCCCCGGAGGATCTTGACGCGGGCCTCGTCCAGGCCGTCCAGGAACGTCTCGGGATCCGACTGCTTCTGGCGGAGCCACCAGACGCCGTTGCGTACCAGGAAGGTGTAAAAGACCTCCGAGCCAATGTAGAAAGAGTCGTGCGTTTCGAGCAGATCCTTGAAGCGCGGGTCCGCGTGCTCAAGGATGGTCCGAGCCAACAGCATGCCGACGGCCTTACCGCCGATGAGCCCGTTGCCGATCATCCGGTTGTGGATGTTCAGGACATCGCTCAGGTCCATGTGCTGGTGGATCAGCCTGCTCATCGTCTGATCTCGGGCCAGCACCATCGTGCTCAGACGGTTGAACATGTCCTGCTGTTGTTCGGTGGGTTGGCCGTCGGGCCTGGCCTGTTGCGCGAGGGATTCCGCCTCGGCGAAGGTTCGCTGCCAGAACTCCCGCCGGTTGTCCACCCGCAGCCCCGGCCAGCGGGCCGAGCTGAGCACCTCGGTGATGATGGCGCTGTTGGTGATGGGCTTGAATTCGGCGTCCTCCCACAGGTGCATGGTGTTCATCGAGGAGGTGGAGCGGTGCTGGACCTTGATCGGCCGGACGTAGAGCCGGTCGGCATGGCGGAACACGTCCAGGAGGAACTGGGTGGTCTGGGTGATCGGGTCGAGGGCGAAAGAGGTGTGGGAATTGCGGTAGATGGCGAAGTAGGTCACGGTTTCGAGAACATGGAGGCGGGGACAGGTCAGGACGAAGAAATTGCCGAGCATCTGGTCCGACTGCCAGATCGCCGCCAGGTCCGACAGGCAATCGAAAACATAGATGGCGCCGCGTCCGGCATCCTCAATGACCTTATGAACATCGGTGACGAAGCATTCAAACCCGCGGGCGGGGTCCACCCGGTGAACCTCGGCGCCGAACTCCGAGGGCACGAGCTGCTCATGGTCGGCGAAACGGAAGTAGACCAGCCGCAGATGGGCCCGACGGGCGGCCTGGACGTAGGGCAGGACCAATGCCCTGTATTCGTCGATGCTGTCGACATTCCAGACGATGTTGTCGCCGGCCATGACGCCGCGCAGCACCTTATCCAGCCCGGGCAGTCCAGTGGTCAGATCGGTCTTCACGGGTTGAATTATAAGTGATCAGCAGGACCGGCTGGGACAGGCATTGCTCACGCGAGCAGGGCCGCGATCTCGCGTCTCATCTGCTCGGCGGCTGCGGCGATGGGGGCGGTCCAGTCGCGGGTATCGGCTTTCTCGTAGGCGAAGAGGACGGAGCGGCTGGCGGTGATGATGGCGCCCTGGCCGTCGGGGTTGAAGCATGCCCGCACGTCGTCGGCCTTGCCGCCCTGGGCGCCGTAGCCGGGGACGAGGAAGATCTGGCGCGGCATCCGGCGGCGGAGATCAACCGCGTCGGCGGGCTTCGTCGCGCCGACGACGGCGCCAACTAGGCTGTAGCCGGATTGGCCGAGCATTCCGGGGGTGCCGGGGGCGGCGCCGAGCTTGGCCACCTCGTCGGCGACCATCTGGCCGACGGTGCGGCCGTCGGCCAGGGGGTGATTCTGGATGGCGTCGCTCTGGGG
>JADZCW010000204.1 GCA_020851395.1 Phycisphaeraceae bacterium | reverse complement strand
GCGCACGCCGCCCGCGCCACCTCCGCGGCAGCCTTGTTCAGTGCATACGTCTGATCCACCAAGTCGAACTCGGCGAACACCAGCTTGTTGGCCCCAAACGTGTCCGTCTCCACGATGTCCGACCCCGCGGCCAGGAACGACTCGTGGATGGCCTGGATCAGCTCCGGCCTGGTCTTGACCAGGATCTCGGTGCAGTTCTCCCGGCCGAGGTAGTCCTTGTCCACGGACAGGTCGAGCTTGTGAATGCTCGTGCCCATAGCCCCGTCGAAGACCAGCACACGTTTATCTAACTCTTGAACAAATCGATTCATACGTTTGTTCCAATCCTTCTGGCTTGTGGTCATCATCTAAACCATCCATCCATCCGGATAAGTGGATGATACACCAGCCGGCCTGTCAAGGCTACCCCCCCATCGCCAGTTCAAGAGTCTAAGCACCCCTCGCCTGCCGATACACTCTGGACCCTCACATTGAAGGATGGCACATGACCTGGTGGGATGCATTGATCCTGGGCATCGTCGAAGGCGTCACCGAATACCTGCCCGTCAGCTCGACGGGCCACCTCATCCTCACCGCCTGGCTGCTGGGCCTGTCCGGCGATGCGCATCGCTGGGCGGCGACGTTCTCTTTCAACATCGTCATCCAGGCCGGCGCGATCCTGGCCGTGCTGGGGCTCTACCGCCAGCGTGTCGGCCAGATGATCCGAGGCCTGCTCGGTCGCGACCTGCTGGGACTGAAGCTGGCGATCAATCTGCTCGTGGCCTTCCTGCCCGCGGCCGTGCTCGGCCTGCTATTGGACAAGAAGATCGAAGAGCACCTCAACGGCCCCTGGCCGGTGGTCATCGCCCTCTTCGCCGGCGCGATCCTGATGCTGTGGGTAGCCTACAACCCGAAGGGCAAGCGCTCGCCCGACGCGGGCAAGGAGATCGACAGTCTGTCGTGGCGGGCCGCGGCCTTCATCGGCCTGGCCCAGTGCGTGGCCATGTGGCCCGGGACGAGCCGGTCGATGATGTGCATCGTCGCCGCCCTGTTGCTGGGCCTGCGTCCGCGCGCCGCGGCTGAGTTCACGTTCCTGCTGGGCCTGATCACCCTCACCGCCGCCACGGGCTACAAGGGCCTCAAGGACGGCCGCGACATGTACGAGCAGATCGGCCCCCTGCCGATCGTGATTGGCGTCGTCGCGGCGACGATCTCCGCGGCGTTGGCCGTCAAATGGTTCGTCAGCTTCCTCAACCGTCACGGCCTGGCCCCGTTCGGCTGGTACCGTCTCATCCTCGCGGGCCTCTTCGCGGCCTTGCTCATCATGGGCGTGCTGCACTTGCCGGCAGTGAAGTAAATCCAAGAAGACATTTCACCACGGAGAGCACAGAGGACACGGAGGAGAAAGACAGAGTTCAATCCAATTGAAACAGATCCCTGGATCGACTCCGTGACCTCCGTGTTCTCCGTGGTGAATGCATTGATTTCTTATGCCTTGACAATCAGCAATCTCTACGCGTGCTGGAACGCCTCGACCTCGGCCAGGGTGGGGATTGAGTCGATCGCGCCCGGGCGCGTGACACAGATCGCCGCCGCCTTGGCGCCCTGCTGCAGCGACTCAGCCACCGTCTTGCCCGCCGCACGTCCCGCCAGGTAGAAGCCGATGAATGTGTCGCCGGCCCCCGTCGTGTCCACCGCCTTGACGCGGTAGGCCGGCACCTCGATGCGGTGCGAGGCCGAGCGGTAGATCACGCCGCGCGTGCCGAGCGTCAGGATCACCTGGGCGTGGGGGAAGCGGGCGGCGAGTCGGTCGGCCAACTCCGCCTCGGGGCACGGCCCGACCAGACCCATCGCCTCGGTCTCGTTGGCGATCAGCGTGTCGAGTTTGTCCAGCGGGTAGTTTGGCACCTGAACGTCGAAGGGCGCGGTGTTCAGGCACACCTTGAGCCCCTTGGCGTGGCCCTGCTCGATGAGGTAGCCCACGTCGTTGATCTCGTTCTGGAGCAGCAGCACATCCCCCGGCGCGAATTGGGCGAGCGTGCGGTCGATCCGCTCCTTGCTGATCTGCCGGTTCGAGCCGGCGAAGAGGAAGATGGCGTTCTGACCGGCGTCGTCGACCTGGATGATCGCCGTGCCGGAGGGGTCCTCGCCGACGTGGACGAACTGCGTGTCGACGCCCGCCCCGGCGAGCTTCTCCACCAACCATACGCCGTCGGGCCCGACGCCCCCCGCATGACTCACCTTCGCCCCCGCGCGGGCCAGGGCGACGGACTGATTCGCCCCCTTGCCGCCGGCGAAGGTCTGGAGGCTGCGTGTCGGGATGGTCTGCCCGGGCTGGACGATCTGCTCGACGCGGAAGACCTTGTCGATGTTCAGCGAACCGAAGTTAAGGATGCGCATGGCGTAAGTCCGTGATGATTCGTGGGACGAAATGGGACGCCGCGATCAGGCCTTGGCCGCGGCGAGGATGCGCTGAGCGTAGGCGCGAGCGGCCTCGAGCGCCGCGGGGAGTTTAGACACGTCCTTCGCACCGGCCTGCGCCATGTCGGGCTTGCCGCCGCCGGAGCCGCCGGCCGCCTGGGCCGCTTGCTTGACCCAGTCGCCGGCCTTGAGGCCCACAGCGATCTTTTCCGCAGGCACCGCGGCGATCAGGGCGACCTTCGCGTCCGCCCCCTCGCCACTGACGCCCGCCAGCAGCAGCGCCGCCCCGGGAAGCTTCTTGCGGATCACGTCCATGGCTGAACGCAGCGCCGTGGCATCGGCGCCACCGGGCAGCTCCGCCACGATCAGATCGCCCTCGGCCGTCTCGGCGATCTGGCGGGCCACGTCGACAGCCGCGCCGGCGCTGGCCTTGGATTCCTGCTTCTTCTGCTCCTTGAGCAGCTTTTGGAGCTCGGTGAAGCCCTCGCGCAGCTTTGCCCGGGCGATGGCCGGGAGCGATTCCTTGCCGATCGCCTCGGTCAACTCGCCCAGCGCGGCCTCAATCTTCTCCGCCGGCAAGCCCTTGATCGCTCCCACCCTGGCCAGCAGCATGTCCGCACGGGCCTGCGTCTGGTGAGCGAGCGGGCCAGTCTGGGCGGTGATGCGCCGCACGCCCTTGGCCACGGCTTCTTCAGAGACAATGACTAACCCCTCGGCATCGCCCGTCTTGGCCAGATGTGTTCCGCCGCAGAACTCGATCGAAAGTTTCGCCCAACGGTCGCTCGCCGGATCACTTAGCAGATCCTTCACCGGCGCGCCGATGGAGACCACGCGCACCTTGGGCGGATACTTCTCGCCGAACACGGCGCGGAGGCCCTTGATCCGCAGCGCCTGGCCCTGCTCTGCCACGTCGGTGTAGACGGGAAGATCGGCCGCGATGTCGGCGTTGACCTG
>JADZCW010000203.1 GCA_020851395.1 Phycisphaeraceae bacterium | reverse complement strand
TTCATGTCGGTGCGGTCGCCGGGGACCTTGCCGTCGATGCGGAGGGAGTCGGGCCGGCCGTTGTCGGGCTGGGCGTCGACGCCGTAGCAGACGTCATTGCGGCGGTTGACGTAGGGCTTGGTCAGCAGGGCTTCGTGGAGGCCGCGCTTGAGCCAGTCGTTGCCGCAGGAGTGGTGGATGAAGAGCAGGTCGTCAGCTTGGGGGTGGTTTTCGGCGGTCTGGGCCATGATTACGCCTCCGGGGAGAAGAAAAAGGATGGACAGTAAAAAGGATCGCAGCATGGGGGATCACTCCAGCTTGTGGGGGAAACCGGTGGGATGGAGCAACCGACGGGGGGGATTGTACGAATCGAAAGGCCGGCTCACAATGCCCTAGGGGCGTCAAAAAATACGATTAGAGTAAGGGAATCTCCGGAAAATCATGTCCAAACTTCCGCAAACCGTTCGGCGTCGAAGCCGACGGTGAAGCGTCGGCCGTCGGTGACGATGGGGCGTTTGCAGAGCTTGCCATGCTGGGCGAGCAGGGCGAGGGCTTGGTCGGGAGTCATGGCGGGGAGGCGCGACTTGATGTCCATCTCGCGGTAGAGGATGCCGGAGGTGTTGAAGAGTTTGGGCAGCGGGTGGCCGGCGGCGAGGAGCTTCTTGAGCAGGGCGAGGGCGGGGGGATGCTCGGTGATGTCGATGAAGCGGTGGGGGAGCTTGTGCTGGTCGAGCCACTTGCGGGCGTTGTGGCAGGAAGAGCACTTGTCGTAGCCGTAGAAGTCGAGGGGGGCGGGTGTGGGCATGGGGTGATTTTAGCGGGAGGGGGTGGTGGGGTACGGGGTACAGGGTACGGGGTATGGGGAGATGCGGGTAAGATCGCCGGACGATGAGCGGGTTTGATGTGGACATTGCGGTGATCGGCGGCGGCGCGGCGGGGTTGGCGGCGGCGATCTTCGCGCGGCAGGCGGGGGCGCATCCGGGGGCGTCGGTGGCGGTGCTCGACGGGGCGGCGAAGCTGGGGGCGAAGATCCTGGTCTCGGGCGGCGGGCGGTGCAATGTCACGCATGACGTTGTTCGGCCAGAGGACTTCCAGGGCCCCCGGAAGTTGATCAAGCGGGTGTTGCGGGCGTTCGATGAGAGGGCGGCGGCGGCGTGGTTCGAGTCATTGGGTGTGAGGCTCAAGCGGGAGGAGACGGGCAAGCTGTTTCCGGTCAGCGATGACGCGCACACGGTGCTGGGGGCGTTGGTGGGGCGGTGCGAGGCGCTGGGGGTGCGGCTGATGACGGGGCATCGGGTCCGAGAGATCAGAAGACTCGCGGAGGGTGGGTTTGAGATGGGGCACAGTCGTGGGGTGATGACCGCGCGGCGGGTGGTGCTAGCGACGGGGGGGCGATCGTTGCCCAAGACGGGAAGCGATGGGGGCGGGTATGCGCTGGCCAAGCGTCTGGGGCACACGGTGACGGCGACGTATCCGGCGTTGGCGCCGCTGGTGCTCGAGGGGCCGATGTTCCACGCGTCGCTGGCGGGGGTGTCGCATGAGGCAGAGTTTTTGACGTTTGCCGAGGGCAAGCGGGTGGATCAGCGGGTGGGGAGTCTGCTGTGGACGCACTTCGGGGTCAGCGGGCCGGTGGCCATGGACGCGAGCCGGTTCTGGACGACGGCGCGGGGGGAGGGGAAGCAGGCCCGCATGATGTGTTCGTTCCTGCCGGGTGAGGATTTCGAGCGCGTGGAGCGGTGGTTGATCGACGTTGCAACGGATGGGCCTCGGCGGGGGCTCATCAACGTGCTGGGCGAGCGGCTGCCGCGGCGCGTGGCGGAAGTGATCGCGGGGCAAGTGGGGCTGGAAGCGGGGGTGGCGATGGGGCAGCTCCCGCGTGAGGCGAGGCGGACGTTGGTGCATGCGCTGACGGGGCTGGACCTGCGCGTGGCGCGCGATCGCGGGTGGAACTACGCGGAGGTGACGGCGGGGGGCGTGCCGTTGGAGGAGGTTGATCCGGGGACGATGGGGTCGCGCGTGGCGGAGGGGCTGTATCTGGTGGGCGAGGTGCTCGACTGCGACGGACGGATCGGGGGGTTCAATTTCCAGTGGGCGTGGTCGACGGGTTTCGTGGCGGGAACGGCGGCGGGGAAGTCATGAAAAAAGCCCACGCGGGGGTGGGCTTTGGGCAGTGTGAGTAGTGGTGCGATGCGATCAGGCGGTGGCGTCCTTGCGGCCGAGGAAGGGCGGGCGGGCGCTCAGGAGCTTGTTCATCATCTTGATCATGATGAAGACGGTGAAGGCGACGATCAGGAAGTCGATGCAGGTGTTGATGAACATGCCGTAGCGGATGGCGACCTCGGGGAGGGCGGCGGCGCCGGTGGCGGGGTCGGCGGGCACGGCCTCCTTGAGGACCACCGTCAGGTACTTGAAGTCCACGCCGCCGATCAGAACCCCCAAGGGGGGCATGATGACGTCGTTGACCAGCGAGCTGACGATCTTGTTGAACGCGGCACCGATAATGATGCCGACGGCCATGTCGACGGCGTTGCCCTTGACCGCGAACTCCTTGAATTCCTTGAGCAGTGACATGCGAGGTCCCTTTGTGCAGGAGATGATTGGAGCGTCCGGTACTACCCGATGGGCACATCTTAACCTGCAGATGAACGAGGCCAAAGGGATCTGATAAAGGATGTGGATAGCGGTCAGCGGTCGGAGGGCTGGGTGGCGGCCTCGGGCAGCGGCTGGATGCCGAGCTTGTTCTCGAGGGTCTGATAGAGCTCGATCGAACGTTCGGGGGCGCCGACCATGTAGGAGCCGTCCATGAGGAGGAGGGGAAGGCTTTTTTGGGGCAGGTCAGAGCCAAGAGTGATGTTGCGGCTGATCATGTCCTCGACGTCGCCGGCGGCGAGGGTGCGGGAGAGATTCTCCTGGCCGACGAGGTCAATGGCGTACTGGGCGGCGATGTCGACGGGTCGGGGCCGGACGCCCTGCATGGCCCAGGCGTCGAAGGTGGCGAACTTGTCGGGGGCAGCGATCCAGATGGCGGCGGCGAGGCGGGCGTAGGCGCAGGAGTAGCGGTACTCATCGTTGGCGATCGAGCCGACGTGGGGGTTGCACTCGGAGTTGAGGGGGAAGTTGATCAGGACGATGCCGATCTGATCGCCGTAGCGGGTCATGGCCCGCTCGAGTTGGTGATGGAGTTGGCGGCAGTGGTTGCAGGTGTAATCGAAGAAGAGGATCAGCAGGTGTTTGGCGTCGGGGGAGCCGAGGATGGGCATGCGGCGGGGATCGATCGGTTCGGCGGCGTCGGGGATGCGCAGTCGCCGGTCGGGGCCGATGCCGGTGTCGTAGCCGGCGGTGATTTTCGTCGGGGCGAAGAGGGTGGCCAGGGGATCGTTCGGGCCGAGGTTGAGTTGAGGCAGGGCGTTGGAGGCGGCGGTCCGCTGGGCTCCGGCGAGGATGGGATCGGCCGGGGCTGGGGCGGGTGTGGGAGACGTTGCCAGGACGGCGTAGGTGGCGGAGGGCATGAGTTGCTGGCCGCCGATCAGCAGGGTCAGGCCGACAGCGGCGAGGACGGCGGCGGCGATCAGGACGCGAGGGCGGCGCAGGTTTGGGTGGGAGAGCACGGCGGCGAGGATGAGTGTGCCGGTGAGCAATCCCAGGAGATGAGCGGCCATGCACCAGGGGCAGATGGCGTGGAGGGAGAACAGTTGCAGGCCGGTGAACCAGATCGCGGCGGCGATCGCGGTCAGTCCGAGGGCGAGGATCAGGGCCCAGACGATATGGGCGAAGCGTCGTGCCGGGGCGACGAGCAGGGCGAGGACGGCAAGGTAGCTCAGCAGTGCCAGGCCGGCGACGGGCACACCGAGCCAGCGGGAGGCGGAGTTGCGCAGGACCTGGTCGCAGCTTGACCCGGCGGCGCATCCGGCGATGGAGCTTGATTGCAGGGCGTGGATGGTGAGGTAGGCGGTGACGGCGACGGCAGCCAGGGCGCAGGCGGCGATCAGCAGGCGAGGGAGTGGACCGGGCGCCGCGGGGTGTCGGTCGGGGCTTGAGGTGTTGTCGGCGGGGGTCAGGTCGTGGGCGGAGGCGAGCAGGGTGCTGTGCATGGGGGAACCTCGGCTGGGGTTCGTGGGATGGCGGGTGGGCGTGTGTCAGGGCAAGGCGGCTGGGGGCGTGGGCATGTAGGTCTGGCCGAGGATCAGGACGCCGACGGCCAGGGCGGCGAGCAGGAACAGGGGCAGGAGGGTCAGGGGGCGGAGTCGGAACTGGGCGGGATCGTTGGGGGCGGGTTGTCCGAGGGGGGCCGCGGCCAGGACGAGGTGGAGCAGGAGCAGGCCGATCAGGTGGGTGGCGGCGCAGTGGCCGCAGCTTCGGCGCAGCTCGAACATCATCAAGCTGACGAACCAGATCGCGGCCAGGCCCAGGGCGAGGGAGCAAGCGATCAGGACGGACCAGGCGATGCGTCGGCGTGCGGTGGGCCGGCCGGGCCGGGTCAGGGGGATGCTGACCACGACGGCGGCGTAGACGATGACGGCGAGCAGGGTGACGGGCAGGCCGAGGAAGCGGGACCAGGCGGTGCTCATGACGAGCTTGGTGCATGAGCCGCTCGAGCAGCCCAGGAGCTTGACGAGGCCCGTCGAGACGAGGGAGAGGTAGATCGTCAGGGCCAGTCCGGCCAGGGCCAGGGCGAGCATGAGGAGCTCGCTTGTGCGCCACGCGGCGAGCGCGACGTGGAGGCGGTGCAGGGGATGGGGGGAGTCTTGGGCGTGAGTATTGGCAGTCACTGGGCGTCCTCCGTGGGGTGCGTGGGGGCGGTTTGGATCAGCAGGTCGATGATCTGGTTCTTGGCGGCTTGACGGGCGGGGTCGGAGGGGTGGTCGGGCGCGGCGGTCTTGTCGGCGGGGACGAGGTTCAATTCGCGTTCGAGCCAGTCGTAGAGGGCTTCTCCTTGTCCGACCATGCCCAGGACAATGTGTCCGGGCTTGGAGAGGTCGGCGGTGCGCCACATGACCACGGGCAGGTGGTCTTCCTTCTCGCCGGCCTCGGTGGTTCCGCCGAGCTGGGGTTTGGCCTGGGTGTAATCGAACATCTGCTGGATGACCCAGGGGTCGGATAGGCCGCGGTTCAACCCGTCGGGACCGATCAGATCGCGGGCATGGGTCAGGGCCTGCTCGATGGTGCGGGACTCGGAGGGCTCGTCGAGATTGCAGAGGTAGAGGTGCATGTCCTGGAATTTGTCGGGGGAGACGCGCCAGACGGCCAGGGCGAGTCGGGCGAAGGAGCAGGCGTTCTGGCGTTCGGGATCGGGCTGGCTGGCGACGTTGGGGTTGCAGGTGGGATGGATGGGGTAGATCACGGGCATGACGGCGACGTTGTCGCCGTAGCGTTTGCGTACCTCGGCGAGTGACCGCTGGGTGACGCGGGCACGGGGGTCGGTGTAGTCGAGGAAGCTCAGGAGGATGACGGGGGCGTCGGGCGAGCCGAGCATGGGCACGTCGTGGGGTGCGAGGGGGTGCTGTCCGTCGAGGGGCATGACCAGGCGGCGGGGACCGGGGCCGGTGTCGTAGTAGGGGTTGGGGATGCTGGCGAGGTGGGCGTTGACGAGCTGGGGCAGGAGCAGTCCGAGGGCGGCGGTGGCCAGGCCGAGGTGGACGGCACGTGCGCGGTCGGCGTCGGGGAGTCGCGGCGAGAGGACGGTGGCGGCGAGGGTCAGTCCCAGGGCGAGGACGATCAGCAGGCGGAGCTCGATGCTGTGGGTCATGATGAGTTGGGCGCACAGGAGCCAGAGGCAGGCGGCACCTATCGCGACGGCGGGCGCCAATCGCAGGCCGGGGGACCAACGGCGGGCGAGTGGCGAGCGGGTCAGGGCATGAAGGCCCAGCCCGATCAGTCCTGGGACGGCGATGGGAAGGCCGAGCCAGCGCCCCCAGTGAGAGGCTAGGAGGGACTTGTCGCCGAGTAGGAGGATGGCTTGATCGGGACGGATCAGCAGATGGAGGAGCAGGGCTGCGGTCAGGAGCAGGGCGGCCAAGACCATCCAGGAGGCGGGTCTGCGTGGGGCAAGGACACTGGAGGCTGTGTCGGGTCTGGAGACGAGGATCGATTGCATGTCGTCGGCTCCGGCTTGGGTTGTGGGATGACGGATCGGGAACGCGAGAAGAGGGGAACGCGAGAAGCGCGACTGGGGCGGCATTCACCGGCTGCACGGGTTCGGCGCGGCGCCGTCAGGTCAGGTCGGGCGTCGGGCCGTCAGGCGGGTGGCCGCATCAGACGCTGTAGCAGCAGCTCGGGGCATAGAAGCCCTGCTGCCAGCACCACCAGTTGTTGCCGCAGGGGGCGGCGGGGTTCTTGCAGAGCATGGTCACCGCCCAGGATTTGGGGATGTTCCACTGGCGGTTGTAGGGCGAGCTCGATCCGCGCCAGCTGCCGTCGATGTTGCTGCCGCTGGGGTAGTAGAACTTGACGGTGCCGCTGCAGCCGAGGTCGTATCCGCTGTTGAACAGGGCGTAGTGGCTGTACTCATCGACGTAGAGGGTGATGCCGAAGACGCAGGGGTAGCCCTTGTAATAAGTGACAACGCTGTCAGCCTGAACATTGGAGTTGCAGCCGATGGCGTAGGCTGAGGAGACGACCGTGAGGGTCACCAGCAGAGCGCTCAGTCCCAGGAGAGTCTGTTTGATCATGATGATTCTCTCTTTCAAGAGTCTTGTGAAGTGAATGACACAACCGTGGCGGTGACGTCACCGCCAACTCGAACGGTGCGGTCGAGCCCGATGCTTCCCGTGCAGCCGGCGAACACCGCGCCGAGATCATCTGTGATGCGAGCTGGTAAACCCCCTTTCCCACCGGCCGAGGCGCCGGTCCAGTCCCGCGTCCGTCGAGCGGCGGGGCGGGCAGCGAGCGAGAGCGATCGAGTCATGCAGACGGTGACGGAGGCCTTGAGACTCTTCCGGGCTGTTCTGGGGGGAAACCCCGACGGTCCAGCACAAATGAGCGGACTGGACAAATACTACAAAAGAAGACATATCATGTCTAGTCATATTCCTACAGTCTGCATAATTAATTTTTCTGTCACTTCTGCGTGCGTGGGCGCTCCACGGCTCGGGCGAGCAGAGAACGAGCGGACGCCGGGGTTAGCGGGGCGTGGGCCTGAGCAGCTCAGGGAACTTTTCACGGACCTTGTCGACCTTGGGCAGGGCGACGCCGCGGACGTATGCCTGGCGGGGGTTCTGGCAGACGTAGTTCTGATGGTGGGGCTCGGCGGGATAGAAACCCTTAAGGGGTTCGAGGGTGGTGACGATGGGGCGTGAGAAGGCGCCGGCGTCGGTGAGCCGCTGAATGTAGTTCTGGGTGATCTGTTTTTCGTGCTCGTCGGCGTAGAAGACGGCGGAGCGGTACTGCGGGCCGATGTCGTGGCCCTGGCGGTTGAGGGTGGTCGGGTCGTGGGTGGCGAAGTGGACTTCCAGGAGTTTTTCGTAGCTGATCTTCCGGGGGTCGTAGAGGATCATGACGGCCTCGGCGTGGCCGGTGTCGCCGCCGCAGACCAGGTCGTAGTGGGCCAATTCCGGGGGACCGCCGGCATAACCGCTGACGGCGTCGGTGACGCCGTCGAGTTCTTCGAAGACGGCCTCGACGCACCAGAAGCAGCCGCCGGCGAAGACGGCGCGGGCGAGGGGAGGATCAGTGGGCTGGGTGGTCGGGGCGACCTTGGCGGCTGGATCGCGCGGTGGGCTTGTGGAGTCAGCGCAGCCAAGCAGGAGCGTGACCGAGAGCAGGAGCATCAGACAGAAGAAGGTCATGAAAAAGTCCTGGAAATCGGGTGAAAGAGGCTTGGATAACGTTATGATGCGCCGATGAGCGAAGGCAAATCTTTGACGGAAAATCAGACGGCATCAGGGGATGAGCCGGTCGGGCTGCGACGGGCGCTGGGGCTGCCGACGTTGGCGATCTACGGCGTGGGGAACATGCTTGGGGCGGGGATCTATGGTTTGGTGGGCAAAGCGGCGGGGCAGATGGGGAACATGCTCTGGCTGGCGTTTGTGGTGAGCCTGGTGGCGGCGGGGCTGACGGGTTTGTCCTACGCGAGCCTGGGGTCGCGCTATCCCAGGGCGGCGGGGGCGGCGTACATCACGCAGCGGGCGTGGGGGCGGCCGTGGCTGACGTATCTGATCGGGCTGGCGATCATGGCGTCGGGGCTGACGTCGATGGCGACGGCGAGCAGGGTGTTTTCGGAGTACGCGATGGGGATGGTCGAGCCGGCGGCGCCATGGTTGCCGGCGTGGGCGGTTGTGGGGGGATTTCTGCTGTTCTTGGCGGCGGTGAACTTCCGGGGGATCAAGGAATCGGCGACGCTGAACAACATCTGCACGGTGGTGGAGACGGGGGGATTGGTGTTGATCATCGTGGTGGGGCTGCCGTACATCGGGTCGGTGAACTATCTCGACGCTTCGAGCCCGGCGAATCCGACGGCGGAGGGTGGATTGGAGATCGCGCTGCTGCTGCAGACGTCGATCCTGACGTTCTTCGCGTTCATCGGGTTTGAAGACTTGCTGAATGTGTCGGAGGAGGTGAAGAACCCGCGGCGGACGTTCCCGCTGGCGATGGTGATCGCGCTGTGC
>JADZCW010000202.1 GCA_020851395.1 Phycisphaeraceae bacterium | reverse complement strand
CTCTCCCTCGCCCGCTCGCCCCTCTCTCGTCTCTCCAGCGATTACCCCTTTCCCACCGACTGTTAAAAACGAATCCCCTCTCAGACCCCCGCAAACGGATCCCCCTCCACCTCGATCCGCGGCCGCCTCCCCTCATCAAACGGCAGCTCCAACCCATGTCCCTTCCCGCGCTCAAACCACTCCGCAGGCAGCCCCAGAATCTCCCCGATCGCCCCCCGCAAATCCTCATGCAGCCGTCCCAGGTCCACCCCCATGTACCGCCCCGGCAGCCGCTCAAACTTCGCACGCACCGACGCATAAACGCTCCGCACCCCGCGCGGGTTCCCCCGCCGCACGTGCTCGAGCGTCACCGCCGTCTGGATCAACGTCTGATAGAACAACTTACGGGAGGTTCGAGGCCCCGGCGCCAGCTTCCACGCCTCTTCCCACGCCTCATGCGCCTCGAACCACTCCCCCTCATTGAACAACCTCAGCCCAAGCCAGAACGGCTCAGCCTCTCCCGGATCGATCGGCAGCCCCGCCTCCGTCTCCCCCACGATTAGTCCTTCTTCGTCCCGTTCCCGTCGCCGTTCCGAGCCCGAGGCTCGGACGGCCGGTAAAGGTCCAGATAGAACTCCAGCAGTTCCTTGTCCGGCGTATTCCGCGTCCGCGTGTGCTGGAACCCAAACCGCTCAAAAACATTCAGCGCCGCGTGCCTCTCAAACCGCGTGTCCAGCACCACCTTGAGATAATCGTGCTTCCTGCAGTGTGTGATCGCCGTCTCGATCAGCCGCCATGCCAGGTTGCTCTTCTGCCACCCCGGGTCCACCCGCAGCCGCCGGATCTCCGCCACGTGCTGGTCCTCGTTCGCCACCCCGATCATGCCAACGATCTTCCCCCCCAGCTCCGCCACCCAGAAGTAGCTCGCCGGATCCCCGAAGTACGCCGCCTCGATGTCCTCGATGTCCGCCGCCGTATCGTTGGGCGCGATCTGCCCCGCCAGCATCCCCTGGGCGTACAGCCGCGCCACCTCCGCGTGGTCCCGGCCCTCGAATCGGCGGACCACCAGTCCTTCGAGCTGGGCCTCATGCTCGTCGTGCGGGCTCTGTTCGGGCGTCGGGGGTACGTTGGCCATGTCGGATCGGCCGACACTATACACGAAATCCATCCGAATACGGTCAATCCTAGCCCCGGGGCAGCTCGTGGAAAACCACCCGGTCCTGCTCCGTGTCCAGGATCGCAACCGTCAGCACGCTCGCCCGATACAGCGCCCCGGGGTTGATCACCCGTGTCGGCCCGCGCTGCTCGTCCAGCGGCCGATGCGAGTGCCCGTGGCACAGATAACTCACCCCCTGTCTGAGCGCCTGCCGGATCGCCGTGCTGTCGTGCCCGTGTGTGAACACCAGCGATCGCCGTCCCAGCTCCAGCCGCCCCGCCAGCGGGTGCACGTGAATCCCCAGGTGCTGGGCGTACCTCCCCAGCGTCAGCGAGTCATCGTCCGCGTTCCCAAAGACCAGGTATGCCTCCCGCGACCCACCCCCAACCCCGCCCACGGCCCCGGAAGCAGCTTCCCTCACCCGCCCGCAAACACCCGCCCCCAACCCCACCGCCGCGAAGTTCGAGTCATGCCCATCCCCCGCCGGCGACTCGACCCCCACCGGCGCCAGCGTGTCGATCACCCGCTCGCTGCACACGTCCCCCAGGTGGATCAGGATCTCCGCCCCACGCGACAGCAGCAGGTTCACCGCCGTCTGGGTGACCTTGAATTGTCCATGCGAGTCCGAAAGTAAGCCGATGATTGCCAAAGTGCCTGCTCTCGGGCAAAAGCCGGGCCATCCTCGGATGTTTTGGCTCTTCCTGCCGTCCGGATCGCAAGAAGATGCGTTCCCCCCCGATCCCAACCCGCGAGGTGCTACACTTTGAGGGCTCGTCCTCGCCGGTGCGTGACGAGGACCGCCGACAAATTAGGCTCGTGCACAAAAGGTAAGCGATGACCGACAACGTCCTGGCACGCATCGTCGCCGACAAACGCATCGAGGTCGCCCAGGCTCAGGCCGCCGTCCCCTTCGACGAAATGGTCCAACGCGCCAAGGACGCGCCCACCCCCCGCAACTTCTTCGCCGCCGTCACCCGCCCGACCGACCAGCTCCGCGTCATCGCCGAGGTCAAGAAGGCCAGCCCCTCGGCCGGCGTCATCCGCCCCGACTTCGACCCCGTCGCCATCGCCACCGCCTATCACCAGAACGGCGCCGCCGCCATCAGCTGCCTCACCGACGCCAAGTACTTCCAGGGCTCCCTCGACTACATCGCCCAGATCAAACAAGCCGTCCCGCTCCCCGTCCTGCGCAAGGACTTCATCGTCGACTGCTACCAGCTCCACCAGGCCCGCGCCGCCGGCGCCGACGCCGTCCTGCTCATCGCCGAATGCCTCGACGGCGAGGCCCAGCTCCTCGACCTCCTGATCCTCGCCACCGAGCTCAAGATGACCGTCCTCCTGGAGGTCCACGACGTCGACAGCCTCCTGCGCGTCCGTCCCCACCTCGGCTTCCCCCACCCCAGCTACGCCCTCCTGGGCATCAACAACCGCGACCTGCGCACGATGAAGACCGACCTCACCCACACCCTCCGCATGCTAGAGATGATCGACGACCCCTCGATCGTCGTCAGCGAGTCCGGCATCAAATCTCCCGCCGACGTCAAACGCCTCCGCGCCGTCGGCGTCCATCGCATCCTCGTCGGCGAGCACCTGATGCGTCAGCCCGACGTCGGCCAGGCCCTCCGCGACCTCATGGCCGACCCCGTCTGACCCCCGGAAGCCCCGCGGAAGACGCCCCCACATGCCCTCGGATCGCCCCAACATCCTCTGCATCATGTCCGACGAGCACGACCCCGCCGTCACCGGCTGCTACGGCGATCCTCTTGTCCAAACCCCTAACCTCGATTTCTTAGCTTCCGGGGGAATCACCTTCGACGCCGCCTGCTGCAACTCGCCGCTCTGCGTCCCCTCGCGTCTGAGCTTCACCGCCGGCAAGTACGTCAGCCGCTGCGCCGCCTGGACCAACAACTGCCGTCTGCCCAGCGACGACTACCCCTCGCTCCCCCGCGCCCTCCGTGCGGCCGGCTGTGACCCCATCCTCTGCGGCAAGCAGCACTACGACCCCCGCCACCGCTACGGCTTCGACGAGCTCTACCCCGCCTCGACCAACCAGTACCGCATGAACGGCCGCACCGCCCGCCGTGCCCCCGAGGACTTCACCCCAGACCTCGCCAACTGGCGCGGCCGCAGCGCCGAGTTCCACGTCGGCGAGCGTTCCGGCGTCATGGACCACGACCGCCTGGTCACCCAAAACGCCTGCCGTTTCCTATCGAATCGCTCCCGCGACGACCGCCCCTTCTTCCTCTTCGCCGGCTACCTCGCCCCGCATTTCCCCCTGATCGCCCCGCAATCCCACGCCGACCGCTACCTCGGCAAGACCCCGCCCCCGCTGATCCCGCCCGGCCTGCTCGAATCACTCCCCACCAACTACAAGCACCTCCGCGCCGGCTTCGGCCTCGAGCAAGCCGTCGGCCCCATCGTCCAGACCGGCCGCGACCTCTACTGGGCCCTCGTGGATTGGCTCGACGGCCAGATCGGCCAACTCCTCGCCGCCCTGCGCGCCTCGGCCGTCGCCGAGAACACCGTCATCATCTACACCTCCGACCACGGCGAGAACAAGGGCGACCACGGCCTATGGTGGAAGAACTGCATGTTCGACCACGCCGTCCGCATCCCCCTGATCATCCACTGGCCCCAGCGTTGGCCCACCGCCCAGCGCCGCCCCGGTGTCTGCTCCCTCGTCGATCTGGTCCAGACCATCACCGCCCTCGTCGGAGCCACTCCCGGCGAAGACTGGAACGGCGACTCGCTGCTCCCCCTCCTAGACAACCCCGCCGCCCCCTGGAAGGACATGGCCGTCAGCGAGTACTACGGCCACAACATCGCCTCGGGCTACACCATGCTCCGCCAGGGCCCGTGGAAATACGTCTACCACAACCGCATGGATGATCACCACGGCCCCGAGCGTGAGATCTACGACCTGTTGAGCGACCCCCGCGAACTCCGCAACCTCGCCGCCGACCCCGCCCAGGCGAGCCGCATCGCCGCCATGCACGCCGCCCTGATCAAGGAGCTCGGCGACGCCCCCGACAACATCGAACATCGCAGCCGCGCCGACCTCGCCCGCGGCTACCCCTCATAACACCGCCTTGGCCGCCTCTTTGATCTTCACGATCAGCCCATCCACCGCTTCCGGCGTCCGATCCGGGTGCGTCGGCACCAGCACCGTCCGGTTCAGCACGTCCAGCGACCGCGGGCACATGTCCTTGGAATACTTCATCCGGCAGCGCCGGTTGGCCGGCATCTTGAACGGGTCCATCGCCGGATGATGTGCCCCGTGCTTCTCCAGAATGGGGTCCCACTCCGTGTACACATGCCTGCCCGTCTTGCCCGGGATGAATCCCCCAGCCATCGCCCCGAACTTCACCGCCGCCCCCTGGCTCCCCAGCAGATACCCCACCTGCGTCCCGCACTCGTAGTCCAGGCTGTGGCAAGGCGAGGGCGCCAGCCCGCTCTTGGCGGTCTTCCGCAGCAGCGTCTTCTTCTGCCCCCTCATCGCCCGCAGCATCCCCGGCAGCCGATCGAGCTGCACGTTGAGCATCGCCCCCTGGATCTCCGACGCCCGCGCCCCAGCCGCCACGAAGGCCTTGGTGTCCGCCGAGCGCCCCCGCCAATAGAACCCGCAGCAGTCCGTCATGCACCGCGCCCGCTGCGCCACCTGCTCGTCCGAACTCACCACCGCCCCGCCCTCGCCGCACGTGATGTTCTTAAAGGCGTTGAAGCTGAACGTCCCCGCGTCCCCGATCGCCCCGAGCATCTTCCCCTCATACCCGCCGCCCACCGCCTGGCACGCGTCTTCAATCACCCACAACTTCCGCTTGCGGGCGATCCGCATGATCTTCCCCATGTCGCACGGCAGCCCCACCATGTGCACGGGAATGACCGCCTTCGTCCGCGGCCCGATCGCCTCCGCCAATGCCAGGGGGCTCATCGTCAGGCTCTCATCCACGTCCACGATCACCGGGATCGCCCCCACCGCCAGCACCGCGATCGCCGTGGCCATGTACGTGTACGCCGGCACGATCACTTCCTGACCTGGCCCCACGCCTAACCCCGCCAGCGCCGCCGTCAACGCCGTGCTCCCGCTCGACGTGATGCACGCATGCCCCGCGCCCAGGTGCTTCGCCCATCGCTTCTCAAACCGCTCGCACTCGGACTTCTCGCGGTAGCGGAAGAACGCGTGCGACCGGATGACCTGCCCGACCGCGTCGATTTCTGTCTGGCCTGCTCTGTACATGCCAGCCCATCATATCGTCGTCACGCGGCCATGCCGCGCCCCCATCTCCGCCGACCCATCAGCACACCGACTCCCATAAGGAAAACACCGAATCCCGCCGGCTCAGGGATGATTGTCGGCACCCCGCCCGACACGCCCGCCAGCAGCTCCACGAACGGGTTGATGTCCTGCACCGTGACGACCTGATCCCCCGTCATGTCCAGGTACTTCAGCGGCAGGCCCGGATGCGCCGCCGCGAACCCCGCCGGGTCCGCCAGCGCCTCCAAGAACGGGTTGATGTCCTGCACATTGACCAGACCATCCCCGTTGAAGTCCCCCGGGTTGGGAATGAACCCCAGCGTCCGGATCATCCCGTCCCGCTTGGTCAGCACGTAGATCTCACCGTCCGCGCCGATCCCGAACCGCAAGTCCGCCCGGGAGTCATTGCCCAGCACCTGCAGCAGCGTCCGCGGCTGGCCGTTGTGGATCAGCGTCAGCTCATGGATCGGCGTCTGACCGTCCGGCAGCATCTCGTCGAGCCCGAAGTAGAACAGCCGCCCCCGCACCAAGTCGCCGAAAACGTACTTCCCCACGAGGTTAGGGATGGCCGACCCCCGGTACACGAACCCCCCGACGATCGCGTTGCCTTCGCTGTGGTCGTACTGCGCCACCGGGTACGTCAGCGGGATCGTGTCCACCGGCGGGATTGTGCTGACCACCGTCGTGTTCCCCGGCACCGTCGCGAACGTCCCTTCCCGGATCCGCCACCCGTAATCCGCCCCCGCCGCGCCGAGGTTGATCTCCTCCAGGCACGACTGCCCGATATCGCTGATGAACATCGCGCCGCTCCCGCCCAGCGCCACAGGGTCCCAACTGAACCGATGCGGGTTGCGCAGCCCGTACGCCCAGATCTCCCCCAGCGCGTCCTGCCCCACAAAAGGATTGTCCGCCGGCACCGTGTAGTTTGAACTCCCCGACGCCAGGGGATCAATCCGCAGGATCTTGCCCAGCGGGCTGTGCAGGTTCTGAGCGACGTTGTACGGGTCCCCGCCGCTGCCCCCGTCCGCCACCGCGATGTACATCTTCCCGTGGTCCGCGTCCCCCGGCAGCGAGTTGGGGTTGAACGCTATCAGCCCCACGTTGTGGTTGCTGTACGGCTGCCCGATCCGCAGCACCTGTCGCCGCGTGCCCGGGTCCGCATGGTTCGGATCGCCCGGGTCGATCGTCCACTCCTCGATCACGCTGTGATGGCTCGTCCCCCCCGGCGAGGGATAATCCACCGGCCGCGACGTGTCCGACGAGTCGTAAGTGACGTACAGCTTCCCGAAACCCGCCGCCCCCGGCGCGGCAAAGTCCGGGTGGAACGCGAAGCTGGAGAACCCCGTCTCCCCCGAACTTGTCAGCAGCGAAGCCCCCGGCGCCGTCGCCAGGTCCAGCACCGGCTGCGGGATGATCTGCGGCGACTGCGGGTTCGACACGTCGATCGCCCACAGCTTGCCCCGCATGTCGTTGACGAACAATCTCGCCGACCCGTCCGGCGCCGGTGACAGATAATTCAGCCGCGCGATCGGCCGACCCGCGCTGCTCGGTGGCGCCGCCAGGTAATTGCGCAGCTCCACCCGCAGCCCCGAGGGCGCCACCGGATCAGCAAGCGGATTGTTCGTCGTCTGGCCGTGAACGGAGTTGATGGTCGAAACGACCAGACCAAGGGTCAGAACCGACGCCGTAGCGCATGCTCTCATGACATCCCTCCCGAAATGCCAGCCCATCATAGGCCGGCCCGGGATGTCTAATCCAGCCCCTTGCGCTTGTCGCGCAGGTACCTAGCCCCCTCAGCCACGGTGGTGATCCAGAAATTCTTCTCACGAGCGTAATTCAGGATCCGGTCCAGCGTCTCGACCCGCGTCACCTGCCCCTTGCCCATGTTCACGTCGTGCCCCGCCATGTGCAGCCACTGCCCCTGCGCCAGGGCCCGGTCCAACTCCCCCTGGACTTCCTCAAAATCCTTGTTGTCCAGCCCGATCGTCATGAGGTTCGCCGGGTCGCACATCCACGGGTCGTTGTGGCACTCGGCCAGGTACCCGCGCCCGGCCAGGAACTTCTCGGCCACCAGCGGGATGTAGCTCCGCGTCTCCGTCCCCCGCCCGACAAACGTCTGCCCGCAGGGGTACGCGAACGTCATCGCCTCGACCCCCACGATCTCCTTGATCTGCTGGTTCGCCGCGTCCAGCTCCGCCGCCATCTGCTCGAGCGTGTAGCTCTCGAGCGCGTGCTCGCGCGACCACGCGAAATTCCCCGTGCAGGGGTGGTAGACCGTGTGGTTGCCGATCTCGTGCCCGTTCGCCGCCGCCTTCCTCCACTCCTCCGCCCGCAGCCGCAGCGGCGAGAGGCTGACGTAGAACGTGGCCTTATACCCGTGACGGTCGAACACCGGCGCCCCGAAGTCCAGCTGGCTCGGTCGCGCGTCGTCAAAGGAAAGGCTCAGGGCCGCGGCGTGCCCATGGGGCCAGACAAACGTGGTCATGATGGACGCCTCCTCGGTGAACGACGGCCAGGGGCCGATGATCCCGTCATTTTCCCTTTCGTCCCGTCCGTGTCCAGCATCGCCGCCATCGGCGTCGGCAGGGGACTGGTGAATTCCATCTGCTTGCCCGTCATCGGGTGCATGAACCCCAGCGTCGCCGCGTGCAGCGCCAGCCTCCGGACGTTCCACTTCGGGTGCCGGGCCAACGCCGGCTCGTACCGCATGTCCCCCAGCACCGGGTGATGCAGTTCCGCCATGTGCACCCGGATCTGATGCCGCCGGCCCGTCTCGAGCTGGCAGTGCACGCAGGTGTACCCGTCATGGCGCGAGGCCACCACGTAGTGCGTGATCGCCAGCTTGCCCACCTTGGTGTTCGGCGTCGAATACCGATCGAGGTTCATCGCCGTCGCCAGGTGGCTCTTGCAGACCCCCGCGTCCTTCTCCACCCGCCCCGCCACCAGCGCCACGTACTGACGCAGCGGTTTCCGCGCGGCAAACTGCTCCTTGAGCATCCCCGCCACCGCCGGCGTCTTGGCGAACACCAGCAGCCCCGACGTCCCCTGGTCCAGCCGGTGCACCACCGGGATCGACACCGGCTTGCGCCCGTGCTTGAGGTAACGCTCCACCCGCTCGGCCACCGACTTGCCCGTGCCCTGCTCCGGCGACGTCGGCACCGACATCGCCCACGCCGCCTTGTCCACCACCAACAGGTGCTCGTCCTCGAACACGATCCGGAACGCCGAGTCCTTCCACGCCTTGG
>JADZCW010000201.1 GCA_020851395.1 Phycisphaeraceae bacterium | reverse complement strand
TCTTGTCGCGGTCGGCCTTGTTAAGGACGGCGTAGGTCTGGCGGATCTCGGTGGCCCGCACGAGATTCAGCACGCCGCGGACGATCTTGGCCGCGACGACGCGCTGGGTGGTCTTGACCGAGGGATCAACCGTCACGTCCGTGTCCACCGCGAACGAGAGCAGGCGCTCCTGGCCCATCGTGGTGTCGTCGATGCGGGCATCGCCCGCGTAGGCCCCGCCGTCGAAGACGGTCACCGGGCCCGCCGGAAGCGATAGGCCGGTGGAATTGACGAGCTTCGCCCCCGCCAGCGGGTGCTTGGGCAGGACCGAGGCGTTGTAGATGCTGATGCGCTCGGCCTCGACGGGCTGGTTGAGGATCGCCAGCATGGCCGAGCGGCGGCGCGGGATGCTCACGGGCTCCTTGATCGTGAACTGGAAGTATTCGCCCACGCGATCGGCCGCCGCGGCCGCCTGCATCGTGGCGTCCAGGCCGACGGTGGATGGCGCGGCGTCCATCTCCATGGTTGCCCCCGCGGAGAACTTATCGGCAGCGAGCTGCTGGCCCACGCGAGCCTCCAGGCTACGGGCTTTCCTCATCACCATCGGCGAAGGCGGGGCGGTGGGCATGCCGGCGGCGATCCCCTCGTCGTAGAGCCGCGGCTGGAGGAAGGCGTAATTCTCCGGCTTGACGAGTGGCCGCTGGAGGTAGAGCGGCGTGAAGAGATCCTGCACGAAAGAGATCGGCCGGCCCGAGACCAGCGAGAGCTCGATGCCGTTCCAGTCGGCGTCCGAGGTGTTCTCGACGATCGCCCAGCCCTGGAGCAGCGGCTTGTCGCCCGAGAGGTCCAGGCGATAGGACGTCTTCCAGACCGGCGACTCGACGAGGTAGCCGATCCGCACATCGCGCTGCCCGTCACCCTCGAGGCGGACTTCCACGGGCCGGGCGTCGGCGTCGCGGGCCTCAGCGACCAGGCTCAGGGCTTTGCGCAGCTCGTCCTGGAGCTTGGGGTCGGTGAAGCGCACGGCGTGAATGGACTCGATCTCGATGGCCTCGAGCCCTTTGTCCGTCAGCAGGTTCAGGAAGTGGCGGGTGACCTCGGTGTCGTCGTGCTTTTCCGTGCGGGTCTCGACGCCGAGGATCGTTCCTTTGGCTGCCTGCGGTCCCTCGACCTCGACGGCCGCTCCGCGGGCCCTGGCCAGCAGTTCATTCAGGGAGCCCGAGCGGACGTCGATGCTGAAGCTCGACAACGCCTTGTCCAGCGGGTCGGCTGAGCCGTAGTTGACCGAGCCGGCCTTGCCGCTGGGGTCGAGCACGACCAGGCTCTTGAGCACGTCGTTGATCTGGCCCGTGCGGAAGGGCAGTTCTATTGCGGCGCTGCCGCTGACGTCGCCCTGGTGCTCGAAGTAGCCGACGCCGGAAGAGTAGAGCACGGCCCGGCGGAGGGGCATCACCTCCGCGCCCGCCGTCGCGCCGTGCGCCGTCACCACTATCAGACTCACGATCATGCCGCGCATCGCCGTCATGGGACGTCTCCTGTTGTCTGGGAATATAGATCGAAGCCCTCGTGGAGTCGTTAGACGCAACCGGGCCGAATCGGTTCCCGTCACTCGGTGGAATTCCTTGATTCTTCCGCGCTGTCGAGCCAGATGGTCACGGGCCCGTCGTTGACCAGGGTCACGAGCATATGGGCCCCGAACTGCCCGGTGGCCACCGGCGCAACCCCTGCCTCCGCTAGATCCCGCGCAAACTGAGCGCAGAGGCTGCTGGCCAGGTCCGGGGGGGCTGCGCCTAGGTAGTTGGGGCGTCGGCCTTTACGAGCGTCGGCGAAGAGAGTGAACTGGGAGACGACCAGCGCCCCGCCCTGGACGTCCAGGAGCGAGAGATTGAACTTGCCCTGCTCGTCGCTGAAGATCCGCAGGCCGGCGACCTTCTGGGCCATCTTGCGGACGACTTCTGGGGTGTCGCCCTGGCCGATGCCGGTTAAGAGCAGCAGGCCATGGTCGATCCGCCCGACGGTCTGGCTGTCGACGTGCACCTGAGCTTGGCGGACACGCTGGATCAGGACGCGCATGTCTAAATCTCCAATTCAGGACAGGTTACCCTGCCTGACCCCGCGCCGGGGCCGATGGGGGCACAGCGGGCGGTGAATCTGTAACATATTGAGCCACGGTGTCACGTGGCCGTGGACATGCCCGAGCACGGGCGTCGTGTGCATGGCTGGGGTTACCTGGCGAAAGATCCATCCGGGAACTGGAGATACAGCGTCATGATCGAGCTCTACGAGCAACTCAAGAAGTTGGTGGCTGAGGTTGAGGACGACGTCCGCAAGGCGGCCGGCGGGAACAAGGCCGCGGGCACGCGCGTCCGCAAGTCGATGCAGGACATCAAGAACGCCGCCCAGGCGCTCCGCGTGGCGGTGCTCGAGAACCGCGACCAGGGCGAAGGGCAGGCCTGATTCCCCGGCGACCGGTTCGCGGCCGCGCCACAGCGGCCCTGACGGTTCGTCGTCGGCTGCGCGGCAGTTGGGCGCGGTGGTTGTCCCTGTTTCAGCCTCGATTCATCACGTTTTTGCGACTGGATCTTCATGGCCCCGAGCTACCTCTTTGACATCACCGGCGTGAACCTCGATCAGGTGCAGTTCGACGCCCAGGCGGTCGAGGCTGTCAATCCCCACCGCGGCGTGATGCGGCTGATCGACGGCGTGATCTACGAGTCTGCCGACCAGACCGAGGCGATCGCCTACCGCGACACGCGCTCCGACGAGTTCTGGGTGCCGGGACACGTCCCGGGTCGGCCGCTGTTTCCGGGGGTGCTGATGGTCGAGGCGGCGGCGCAGCTGGCGAGCTTCGTCACGCTCCGTCGGCACGGGCAGCCCTATCCCTTCATGGGCTTTGCCGGCATCGAGGACACCAAGTTCCG
>JADZCW010000200.1 GCA_020851395.1 Phycisphaeraceae bacterium | reverse complement strand
GTCGCCTCGAGGTCGAACACCAGGTACTTGATCGACAGCCGCAGGTAGTCCAGGCTCTCCTGCAGGTCGCTGACCGTCTTGCGCAGCTTCGCGTGCCGTTCCTGCGTCTGCTGGGCCATCTCGGCCAGCTTCTGGCGCTGGGACGTCGGCAGGGCGGAGATCTCACCCATCAATTCGGCGAGCTTGGATTGGAACGTCGCTTCATCCATCGTCGTCTTCTCCCTTGCCGGGCGAGGACTTTCTTCGCCGGACGCCCATGCTATCACAAGGGCCTTGCCACTCGGCAGGGGGATGGAATTGTGTTGGTCCATGTCTTTTAAGACCATACCAGAACTAGCCTTGCGAATCAATGCCTGATTTTTCCCGCTCAGCCCTTCTGCGACGATTCGGCCGCATGTGGCGTCCACGCAACATCCCCCGTCGCCCCGCCGCCACGCCCGCCTGCTGAGCATCGTTCCTCCCTCCCCAGCGACCGCCCCGACCGCGTCCCCCACAGGAACAGGGCGAACGCCCCCAGCATCCCCGTCGACGCCACCACCGCCCACGGCAGGCGCGCGTCCGTGTTGCCGATCGCGCTGGACATCGCCACCCCCCCCGACGCCCCGACGAACGAGAAGAAAGCCGCCGACAACGCCAGGAACGTCTTCTCCGACGGGAACGCCCGCGCGCCCAGGGCATAGAACGCTGGCCACGTCGCGCTGAATGCCCACCCCAGCACGAACAGGCTCACCCCATACACCCACGCCGACTCCGCCATCACCGCCGGCAGCGCCGCCACCCCCGTCGCCAGGCAAAGACCGATGATCCACCGCTCGCTGAGCCGCCCCGACGCCAGCGTCAGCACGATCCGCCCTACAAAGATCCCCATCAGGTGTGCCACGATCATCCATCGCGCCCACTGCCCCGCCGTCAGACCCTCGATCGGCGACGGCCGCAACTGCTCGACCAGCGGCCCGAGGATGCTCACCACCCCCGCCTCCGCGCCGCTGATGAGCATGAACTGGATCCCGATCACCCACACCAGCGCCCGCGTCGGCCAGTGGTTCTTCCGCCCGTGGTCCTGCTGTTTCTCCACCGCTACCAGCCTGTCGACGCTCGTTCGCGGCCAGAACCACCCCTCGACCGCCAGCACGCCCGTCACCACCGCGAACACCAGCGCCGTCATCCGCAGGTCGCCCGCGAACACCAGCAGCGCCAGCGGTGCCAGCACCTTCCCCCCCGCGTTGACCGCGTGCAGCAGGATCACTCCCGTCCGCGGCGCGTGCGCCCAGATGTCGGCGAAGATCCCATTGGCGGTTGCGACCAGCGGCCCGCTGACCCCGTTGATCAGCCACGCCGCGCCCAGACCCGCCAGCACCCACCCCGGTTCCGGCCGGAAGATCGCCAATAGCGCGCAGCTCATCGCCAGCATCGCCGTCCCGAGTCGGCCCGCCGTCGTCCGACGCATCCGCACCGCCAGCGTCGGCCCGATCAGTCCCACCGCCGACCCCACCAGTCCTAACACGAACACCCACAGCCCCAGCGTCGCCCGCGAGATCCCCGCCTCGCGCTCCACCATCGCCCTAGCCCCTCCGATCAGCGGCGCTCCCATCGCCCCGGCCACCAGCTTCACAAGCAGCAGGTTCACCTGAACCCGTTGATGCGTCAGCAACGTCTTCATGGATAAGCACTACCCGATCCCCCCCAACCCCGCAGAGTCTAACACCCCACCCCATGCTCTGTGCCCCTGGTCCGGTCCCCACTCATTGCACTCAAGCGTCCGGCTTGACCGATAACTTCACCGTGATCCGCCGCGCCCACATCGTCCAACTCGCCGCCATGGCCCTGCTGGGCCTGGCTGTCCTGATGGTCCATTCCGCCTCGATGAGCGTTGACGGCAAGTCGCTGACGCCCTGGACCCTCTTTACCAGCCGCTACATGCTCCACGCCCTGACCGCCGTGCTGGTCATGCTCTTCGTCAGCCGGTTGAACACCCATCGCCTCCTGGCCGTACGCGGCCTGGCCAACCCGGTCTGGATCGGCCTGGGTATTGCCTTGATTCTGGTCATCGTCGCCATGCTCCCCGGCGTCGGCCTGACCATCAACGGCGCCCGTCGCTGGCTGAGCCTCGGCCCGCGCTCCTGGGGCCTGACCTTCCAGCCCTCCGAACTCGTCAAGTGGTTCGCCATCGCCGCCCTGGCCGTCTGGTGCGGCCGGCGCCAGGCCGTCCTGCACCACTTCTTCCACGGCCTATTGTTCCCCCTGGCCATGATCGCCGTCGCCTGCGGCATCGTTATCGTCGAGGACCTCGGCACCGCCGTCCTGATCGGTATGGTCTGCGTCTGCCTGCTCATCGCCGCCGGCGCCCGCCTCTGGCACCTGGCCATGTTCCTCCCGCCCGCAGTCGTCGGCTTAGGCGCCGCCATCCTCCACAGCCCTTACCGCATGCAGCGCCTCGCCTCCTTCCTCCACCCCTGGGATGACCCCCAGGGCTCGGGCTACCAGGCCATCCAGTCCCTCGTCGCCATCGCCCAGGGCGGCTTCATCGGCTCGGGCCTCGGCAACGGCATCCAGAAGTACGGCTACCTCCCCGCAGACACCTCCGACTTCCTCTTCGCCATCATCTGCGAAGAACTTGGCCTGGCCGGTGCGGCCCTGGTCATCGCCGCCTTCCTCGCCATCGTCTGGGCTGGCTGGGGCATCGCCCTGCGCAACCACAGCCCCGCCGCACGCCTCCTGTCTCTTGGCATCACCCTCATGGTCGGTCTGCAAGCCCTGATGAACCTCGGCGTCGTCACCGTCGTCCTGCCCACCAAGGGCATCGCGCTGCCGCTGCTGAGCGCCGGCGGCACCGGCTGGATCCTCACCGCCGCCGCCCTGGGCGTTCTGGCCTCGCTCGACCCGCCCCTGACCGAGGTCGAACTCGACGCCGTACCGCTTGCCCCACGCTCACCCCTGCCCGCCCCGGCCTAACTCGCCTGACGCCATGAGCACCCCATCAACCTCCCGCGCCGCACGTTGCACCATCGTCTTCGCCGGCGGCGGCTCCGGCGGACACATCTTTCCCAACCTCGCCGTCATCGAGCGCCTGCGCGAGATGGCCCTGGACTTCACCCCCCACCTGATCATCTCCCCACGCCCCGTCGACGCCCAGATCGTCGCCACCGCCCAGCTCGCCGCCACGCCCATCCCCGCCCAGCCCTTCACCCCAAAACCCTGGCGCTGGCCCTCCTGGTACGCCGCCTGGCGACGCAGCGTCGCCGACGTCAAGACCGTCCTCTACCGCCACCAGGTCAAGTGCCTGATCGCCACCGGCGGCTTCGTCTCCGCCCCCGCCCTCACCGCCGCCCGGGCCCTGGACATCCCCAACGCCCTGGTCTCCCTCGACGCTGTCCCCGGCAAGGCCAATCGCCTCATGGCCCGCAAGGCCGGTCGGATCTTCTCCGCCTACCCCGTCCCCGACTGGCCCAACGCCCAGGTCATCGACGCCCCCCTCCGTCGCGCCGCCGTCGGCCCGGCCGATCACGTCGTCGCCAAACGCCAGCTCGGACTCGACCCCGCCCGTCCCATGCTCGCCGTCTTCGGCGGCAGCCAGGGCGCCGGCACCCTCAACCGCCTGCTCATCCAGCTCGCCGCCACGCCTGACCTCCGCGCCGTCCTTACCGGTCACGCCCCCCCGCAGCGTCCCACCATCGGCATCAACGACTTCGCCGGAAAATTCGACGACACCCCCCAGGTCTGGCAGATCTTCCACGCCGCCGGCGCCGACGACGTCGCCGCCGTCCGCGCCGCCTACGCCCAAGCCGGCCTGATCGCCCACGTCGTCCCCTTCTGCGACCGCATGGACCTCGCCTGGTCCGCCGCCGACCTGGCCATCAGCCGCGCCGGCGCCTCGAGCGTCGCCGAGGCCTGGGCCAACGCCACCCCGACCGTCTTCCTCCCTTACCCCTTCCACAAGGACGAACACCAGCGACTCAATGCTCAACCCCTGGCCGACCTTGGCGGCGCGGTGATCTACCGCGACCTCGTCGACCCCGTCGCCAACGCCCACCAGCTCACCGGCCCCCTGATCTCGCTGCTGAGCAACGGTGTCTGGCGCAAGACCATGGCCGACGCCATGCGCCTCCGCCCACCCTCCGACGGCGCCGCCGCCATCGCCCAGTGGATCGCCCAAGCCGTCGTCGGCACCGCGACGCGCCCCACCACCTGACCGGTGATGCCTTCCCAGTCTTGACTTTCTTGCCTCGCAGTTACTAGGTGGGCAAGAAAAGGTCTTGTTTTACGGGAAAATCCGGACGCGATCGCTGTAGACAAAGCATCAACAGATGTCAGAATCTGTTATGTGCTCATCATGTCAGGGTTTGAAGTCTTGCTCTTATTGTTGTCCGCGGCGCGGCTTGATGGTTCGTTGGGGCGGGGCGGAAAGGATCGAGAAATGAAACGTCTCGGAGCGGTCTGTCTGGCCATGTTGCTCAGCACCGCGGCGCAGGCGTCGATCATCCAAGAGGCCGGCAGCGGCGAGTCGCTTTCCACCGACCAGGTTCAGCGGTACGGCATCTCGGGGGTTATCTGGCAGAGGGATGAATTTGGGGATATGCACATGGATGAGCCGGGTATGCCCTTCACAGGGTACTTCGAGCTCCAAACGTTGGGACTCAAGCCGAACGTTGGCGGGTGGGAACCGTTCTTCTACAGCGGGTGGTTTGGCATCGACTTCGCCGATCGGCATTTCTCAGGAAAGCCGACCATGGGCTACCAGGCTCAGGTCATCGACAATGACTCGTGGGGAGGGGATGCGTTGGGCCTGGATTGCGTTCCATCCGGCATCTTCCACTGGAACTGCTCCCTAACGCTCGTTGTAAACGGCCATGGGAACATGTTTACCGTGCTGCCTGATGTTGTGGTCAACGGCTTCCCGGTGCCTCAGATGGCGTTTGATCCTTCCGCCTTTATCCCCGGAGGATTAATCATGGTCAGCTTCCCGGACGGCGGAATGTACGCAGGGACGGTCAGCACCTTGACGCCCGAGCCCAGCACGATCGCCATGCTGTCCCTCTTGGCGGTCGGCTGCTT
>JADZCW010000199.1 GCA_020851395.1 Phycisphaeraceae bacterium | reverse complement strand
GATGATCGAGCTGATCGAGGCGGTGCGGCGGGACCAGGACTCGATCGGCGGGGTGGCGGAGGTCGTGGCCACGGGCGTGCCGGCGGGGTGGGGCGAGCCGGTGTTCGACAAGCTCAAGGCTGACCTGGCCAAATCGCTCTTCAGCCTGCCGGCCGTGCTGGGCGTGGAGTACGGCGCGGGGTTCGGCGTGGCGACGTCGCGCGGCAGCGAGAACAACGACGCCTTCGCCGCGGCCAGCGACGGGCGGATCTACACGCTCTCGAACCGCCACGGCGGGATGCTTGGCGGGATCTCCTCAGGGATGCCGATCGTCCTGCGCTGTGCCATCAAGCCGACGAGCTCGCTGGCGCGGCCGCAGGAGACGGTGACGCGCGACGGGGAGCCGACGACGATCATCACCAAGGGCCGGCACGACCCGTGCCTGCTGCCCCGCTTCATCCCCATGGCCGAGGCGATGACCGCCATCACCCTGGCGGACCATTACCTGCGGCAGCTCGCCCAGACGGCCTTCCGCCACGAGATCCGAACCGCCCAACAGGCCGAGGACGACCTCGAGGGCCAGATCGTCGGCGAAGGCAGGGATTAACACGTCCAACATTGGAGTTTGCCCGTGCCCGCCGGACAGGACTACTCGGCCTATCAGCGCAAGGTGATCAATCGCTATTACGAGCATCGGGACACGCTGATGACGCAGAAACTCGGCGAATTGGTCAGCGAGCTGTACGTCACCACCAGCGCGGGCCAGTCGGCCAAGCTGTGGAAGAGCGTCAAGACGGCCCTGGCGAATACGCAGGCGGACCCGGCGCGGGTGACGAAAATCCTGGCGACGGGGGACATCACGGCGCTGGCGCAACTGGTCAATGAGCTGGCGGCGCAGAAGCCCGTGCCGGCGACGAAGTCGTCGACGCCGGTGACGCCCGCTGGGGCAGCACCCGCATCCCCGCCGGCGCCGAGCCCTGCCGATACACCGGCTCAGCCCGTGGCGACGGCGCCTGGCGAGCCGACGGAGCAGGACCTCAAAATGGCCTTCGGCGCGTTCAAGAAGCGGCTCAAGCTCACGCGGCTGGATGAGGAATCGAAGCTGCGGCGGCATCCGACCACGGGTCGCAGCGAGTCGGTGACGGCGATCACGCCGCCGAGCCAGTTCCCCAAGAGCTGCTGGGAGGCGCTGGTGCGGCAGGGCCGGCTCAAGTACGCGGGCAATGGGATGTACAGCCTGCCGTGAGGCGCCACGCCGCGGTCATTACGACCAGACGTAGATCTCAGGCAGGTCGGGCGAGTAGCCGAAGAAGGTGGCCATGACGATGCGCGGACGGTCGCCCGTGAAGCCCGGCACTTCGTGCACGCCCTCGGACTTGAAGATGTACAGATCGCCTTCACTCAGGCCCACGCCGCACTGGGCGATGCCTCTCTCCCTGGCGTAGGCGTGCCAGGCATCGGCGTTCATGGCGCCCAGATCGCCGAAGTCCTTGCCCTCGCGGCGGGCGATGTCCTGGTCCCACTCGCTGCGGTAGAGGATCGAGTCGACGCCGCCGGAGGCCTTCTGCGGGGGTTGCAGGAGCAAGATCGCGGCCATCTGGTGCTTGAAGCGGTGAACGGCGTAGTTGGTCAGTTTCGTCCGCCGGCGGACCGAGTCGATGTGCGGCGGGTAGCCCCAGTGGGGCATGTGGCAGCGGAAGATCACCGGGCCATACGGTCGGCCGTCGTCCTCGTGGGCGGTGACGGCGCGCTTACCGGGGGCCAGGGCGCTGATGGCGTCGTACATCACCTGGATCGGGCTGATCAGGCCGTCAAAGAGCGTGCGGTAGAGCTCGTTGGTCCCGGCGGCGGACTCGAAGAACTTGGCGGGGTCCTTGAACAAGTTGCCCAGGCTCGTGCCGACGTCCACGCGTTCGAAGCCGATCTTTCCGGCAATCGACTCGCCAGGCCTGGGCAGCCCCGGCACCAGGTCACGCTCGTAGAAGCGAGCCACGAGCCTGCGGCACTGCTCGGATGGGTAGATCCCCCGCAGCACCACGGCCGGGATGTCGCCGTCGGCCAAAGCCTGCATGGGGTTGTGGTTCTGCCGCAGCGCAGCCTGAACATCGGGGCCGAGCGGCTCCCATTTCGTCGCCTGTGTGGTTGTCATGCGTCCCATCCCCTTTACGCGTGATCGGCCTTACTCGCCCTGGCCGGTGGAATACGTCCGCTGGCCATCGAAGGCGCAGAGGTTTTCGGTCTTGATGAAATCGAGCTTCTGGTTGGCCAAACCCGTCAGCAGTGAAGTGATCTGGGCGTGGGTGATCGGCTGGTCGTCGCCGGCGTCGGAGGCGTAACGGCATCGCCAGTGGTCGGAGCAGAAGGTCTCGGGGAAGCCGTCGGGCCAGACCTTCACGCCGCGGTTGGTGACCATGCCGAGCTTCAGGCCCGTGCCGGCGGCGGCGGCGACCAACTTCTTGGCCAAGGCGTCAGGGTTGCGATTGTTCTCTTCCCAATCGACGAAAACATCCACGCCGAGGGTCTGCTTGACGGAGCGGGCGGGGGTGGAGGTCTTGGCGTTGAGCGCCGCGACGCCGCCGACCTTGTAGCGGACGGGCTTGAGGGTGGCGGGCTCTTGTCCCAGGCGGGCGACGACGGCGGCGGCGAATTCCTGGGTGCCGACCTTCTGGGTGCTGACGCCCTCTTTGAAGATGTCGTAGGTGTGGACGCCGTCCTCGATGGTCTTGAGCCAGGCGTTGTGGAGCTTCTGGGCGACGTCAGACTGGCCGATGTGGACAAGCATCATGATCGCGCCGTGGAGCAGGCCCGAGGGGTTGGCGAGGTTCTGTCCGGCACGGCGGGGGGCGGAGCCGTGGATGGCCTCGAACATGGCGCAGCCGACGCCGAGGTTGGCTGAGCCGGCCATGCCGACGCTGCCGGCGATCTGGGCGGCGACGTCGGAGAGGATATCGCCGTAGAGATTCGGCATGACGATGACGTCAAAGACCTCGGGCTGGTCGGCGAGCTTGGCGGCGCCGATGTCGACGATCCAGTGCTCCTTCTCGAGGTCGGGGTATTCCCGGCCGATCTCATCGAAGACCTTGTGGAAGAGGCCGTCGGTGAGCTTCATGATGTTGTCTTTGGTGAAGCAGGTGACTTTCTTGCGGTTGTTGGCGCGGGCGTACTCGAAGGCGTAGCGGACGATCTTCTCGCTGCCGGGCCGGCTGATGAGCTTGAGGCACTGGGTCACTTCGCGGGTCTGCTGGTGCTCGATGCCGGCGTAGGTGTCCTCCTCGTTCTCGCGGACGACGACGACGTCCATGCCGGGATGCAGGGTGTCGACGAAGGGGTGGTAGGCGACGCAGGGGCGGACGTTGGCGTAGAGGCCCAGCGTCTTGCGTGTGGTGACGTTGAGGCTCTTGAAGCCACCGCCCTGAGGGGTGGTGATCGGGGCCTTGAGGAAGACGCGGGTACGACGGAGCGACTCCCAGGCGGAGGGCTCGATGCCGATGGTCACGCCGCGCTGGTAGACCTTTTCTCCGATCTCGATGGTCTCGATGGCGAGCCTGGCGCCGGAGGCCTGGAGCATGGCCAGCGTGGCCTGCATGATCTCGGGACCGATGCCGTCGCCGTGGGCCACGGTGATGGGCACAGGCTTGTGGCTGGAAGCGGAATTGGCGTGGCTGGCCGGGCGGGCGGCGGTGGTCATGCTGTCTCCTTGGCTGTGAACAAACGAGAGGAAAGACCGATTTCCAGGCGGGAACAGTGGTTTATCCTAACGTTTGGCCGGCCGGACGTCGCGTGCATGGATCACGCTCTTGACTGGCAGACGTGGCCTTAACCCTGTAGTCTGGCGGCTTGATCCCCCCTGCCACGCGACAGGATCGCTCGTGGAAGTCTGGTCCTGGATTCAAGTTGTCGGTGCGGTCTTCCTAGGCTGCGTCATTCAGAGCGCGGTGGGGTTCGGCTGTTCGCTGTTCGCCGTGCCGATCCTGGTCTGGTCGGGGTTGAGCTTGCCGCAATCCATCGCTCTGGCTCTGACGACGATGGTGGTGCAGACGACGTGGAACCTTCGGGGTTATTGGCGTGAGGTGCCGTGGGTCAAGACGCTGCCGCTGTTCGGTCTGCGGTTGGCATTCCTGCCCGTGGGGATCTGGCTGCTGACACTACTGGCCGGGGTACCGAAGGAGCAGATCAAGGCGGTGGTGGGGCTGGCGGTGCTGATAGCGCTGGTGATGCAGACATGCTTCCAGGTGCGACCGCGGCCGTCGGTGCACTGGGGCTGGACGGCGGGGGCGGGAGCTTCGTCGGGACTGGTCACAGGACTGGTGGGGATGGGCGGGCCGCCGATCGTGCTGTGGGTGATGGCCCATGACTGGCCGGCCCGGACGGCGCGGGCGTTCATCTGGGCGGTGTTCCTGGAGCTGATGCCGATCAACGTGGCGATGCTGGCGATCAAGTTCGGCAGACCGACGGCCGTGATGATCCCGCTGGGACTGGCCATGACGCCGGTGGTGCTGCTGGCGGCGACGCTCGGGGCGAGGCTGGGCGACAAGCTCTCGCGCCGGACGCTGCGGCTGACGGCGACGCTTCTGCTGGTGGCGATCGCCTTGAGCTCGATCGCGGCGCCATTCTTCCGCTGGGCGGGGCTGGGTTAGGCGAGCCGGGCCCGCACGAGATGAGCCAGGTTGGCGAACCTTTGCATCGCCGGGCCGGCGGAGGCGGATGGTTGCAGCAGGTCGGACACGCTGACGCGGCCCTCATAGCAGTCGCCCTTGAACGTCACGCCCGCGCCGAGGTGCCGGAACCAGCGCAGGGCGGCCTCGTTCTGCGCGAGCATGTAGGCGACGATGGTGCGGATGCCGACCCGGTCGGCCTTGAGGGCGAGAATGGTCAGCAGCGTGGAGCCGACGCCCTGGTGCTGGTGGTCGTCGACGACGGCGATGGCGAGCTCGGCGGCGGTGGCGTCGTGATCCTGGCGGACGAGGCGGGCGATGCCGACGCCCGGCTGGGCGGGATCGTCGCCCTCGACGGCGCACCAGGCGAGGTGGCGATGCTGGTCAACTTCGGTCCAGACCTTGAGCATGTCGTGGCTCGGCCTGGACAAGGGAGAGAAGAAGCGCAGGTAGCGCGACCGCGGCGAGAGGCGGGCGATGCCGTCGATGATGCGCTGCTTGTCATCCGGCTGGATGGGGCGGTACAAGACACGCAGGCCGTCGGCCAGCCGATCAACGAAACCAACGGGTTCGTGCTGATCGCGCCTCATGCCTGGATGATAGCTCAAGTAGGCGAGGAAGAATCATTCGCCCACGGCGATGGTGCTGGCGGTGGCGTGGGAGCGGGTGTGGCTGATGGTGAT